>JAFVPG010000195.1 GCA_017505415.1 Lentisphaeria bacterium
AACATTTTTTCCATTTGTAATGAAATCTGCAAATCATTTTCCAGAACCAAACGTTTTTCACTTGAAATATATTCCGGATGAGAACTTTTCAGCAAATAACTTCCCTTTTTCAGTTTTTCAATTTCAATGACACCATTTACGGGAACGGTGAAAATTCTCTCCCTGCCATCCGGACATTGCAATTCGAGTTTTGTGCCGGCGACACCGGATACAATAATGTTTCTGACATCCGGTCTTAACAACAAGCTCAACGCTCCGGCAGTCGGAATGGAGTGTCTGTTTTTGTATGAGATATAATCTGGTCGTGAAATTTCAACTTCATAGGAACCTGCAGTTAAGCCAGAAATGTTGAACTCTCCATTGCTGTTACCTGCATAAGTAAGAATTTGTCCATTTTCTGCAGTTAAGCGTAAAGTTGCCAACGGTGTAGTTTTGATCTGCAGTGAATGTGTCACTGCTTGCACAGCAGACACTGTTGCTTCTGGCACAGAATCGTTTGTTTCCGTGATTTCAGAGGAAGGTACGCCTCTGTCGGGGATTGTTTTTCTGACAAAAAAAGTTCCAATCAATCCGCATAAAACGAGCAATAAACAAGCACACCCTGCCCAAACAAAAACTTTTTTTCGCCGATCGCGTTTCCGCATTTCGTATATTGTACCGGTAAAAACAGAATTATTACTGGTATTTTCAGAGGCGGCGTCACCTTTCATGTTGATGATACTTTTTACGATCAACTGCATATTGGTATCAGACAGTGGCGGTAAAATCTTTGCCAATGCCTCAAGTACCTGGGCAGGAGTCTGGTAACGCTTTTGCGGTTCTTTGGCAATCATTTTCATCACAACAGAAGCAATTTCTCCGGGGATTTCCGGATTGACAGAACGGGGATCCGGAACCGGATCAGAGAAAATTTTTCGCAAAATATCGTATGATGTTTTGCCGGGGTAAGGTGTTTGCCCGGTCAACATTTCATAGAATGTTGCCCCTAAACTGTAAATATCGCTCCTGATATCAACAGCTTTGGGATTTTCCACCTGTTCAGGAGAGAGATAAGCAGGAGTTCCCATCATTACATTGGTTTTTGTGAGATTATCGTCCTCATCATCTTT
The DNA here is from genome assembly GCA_017505415.1 of Lentisphaeria bacterium. GTDB lineage: Bacteria > Verrucomicrobiota > Lentisphaeria > Victivallales > Victivallaceae > RGIG5270. The sequence goes on from JAFVPG010000195.1 coordinate 1,110, forward strand.
TTTGGCGATTCCCAAGTCCGCGAGCTTAACGCCGCCCTGTTTGGTAAACATAATATTGTCGGGTTTTATATCCCGGTGAACGATTCCGTGTTCCGCCGCAACAGCTAAAGCGGAGGCTACGCTCTGAATCGTAACAATGGCTTGTTCAATGGTGAGTTTAGACTGCCCCTTGAGGATTTGCCGCAAACTGCCTCCATCCACATATTCCATAACAATATAGGAAACATTCAGTTGCGGATCCGTTTCAACATCCATAACCTCAACAACATTCGGATGACGGATCTGGGAGGCGATCCTTGCTTCTCTGGTAAATCTTTCGGCAAAAACAGGATTTTCTTCTGCACTTTCTGCAGGCAGAACTTTCAATGCCCGTAAAGTATCAAGTTGAGTATGGCGGGCAAGGTAAATTACTCCCATACCTCCTTTACCGATTTTCCTGATAATTTCATATTTCCCGACGATCTGCCCTTTACTCCATGAAAAGCAAGAGGCTGTGACAGGAAGAGAAGATTGCCCTTCCTGCACAATTTTCTGTATATCTTCGATTTTTCCAGATTTCAGCAATTCTTTTATGCTGTCATCTGCAAATACAGTTACTGCTGTATCAACTTCATTACCCGCATTAGTTGTCATTTCTTAATTCAACCCGGTTAAATTTTTCAAGTAGTAATCTTAAATCTTTTTTTTCTTTTTGCATTGAGCCTGTTGTTCCATAAAAACTGTTGCCCAAATCAAAAAGTTTGGCAGTACCGTTATTATCAGATCCAAGATTTGTATAACGTATATCTCCGTGACATAGTCCCATTTGATGCAAATAGTTCAAACCACGCATATATCCATCCGTATCACAAGAAAGAGCTGAAAGTTGTTCCAGTAACATCCCCGCCCCCTCTGGTGATTCGTAAAAATCAAATGTTTTGACAATATTGTCAGATTTTATCCCGGCAAGGCGAATGTATTCCTGAAATAATTTGTTCCTGTCGGTCACTGGAACTACTTTTAAGGCATAGTGTTCATCTGTGCAGTAAACCACAGACGAACTTCCTCTTCCAAGTATTTTAGTGATTTTATGTCCCCAGAGCATAAAATTCCCGACATGTGGAGTGTATCCAGACATCTTTAACAAGCCTTGCAATTCAGGATGACCACCGGTTATTTTATGCAAAAAAACTTTATCAGTCAGCAACTCAATTTTTTCTGGCTGCATCCCGGAAAGTAATATCTCATCCTGCAAAAACGACAAGTATTGATATGGTAAAAAACGTTGAGTACATAATGAATCCGGCTGAAACATCTTTTTTATGTCAGCCTGAGTTTTTTGCCATAAGTTCTCAATAGCAATATTATTGGTTGTCTTTTGCCAAAGCTGCATCTATGATCTCGGTTTGCGGGGTTTCGGATAAATCCATCAGGTTTTGAGTTTGGGCATTGGCTTCTGACTCTGCTTCTTTTCGTGACGGCGAATACTCCTTCCAGAGTTTTTTTATTTTGAGAACAATCACAGAAACATTGTCACGCCCGCCATTATCCAAGGCAGTTTCAATTAACGTTTGACATATCTGCTTACTGGGAGCGTTGATCAAAGGGACACATATCTGTTGAATTTCCTGATCTGTAACCATACGGGACAGTCCGTCAGAACATAAAATATAAAGGTCATCCCTTTGTACATTGATACTTGTTCTTTCCAGGAAAAATTCGACACCGGTTCCGAGAGCATTGGTCAATACCCCACGGAACATTGGTGCCAATTTGCTTTCGGAAACTTTTGAGGCAGTTGCAACAGTATGATCTTCAGTCAGGCACTCCAATTCATCATCACGTAATCTGTAAAGTCGACTGTCTCCCGCGTGAAGCACAGTAGCTACAGATGGATACCATGGATTTAACAAACAACTGACAAGAGTTGCCCCCATTGAAGAATAATGTCGTTCTGCGGCAAAATCATTAATTTGATAATTTGCCTGATTTGCAGCTCTGATTACATTCCCTTCCCGTTCTCCCGGAATACCGGAAGAGTTTTCAAGGGCATTTTTCAGATTGGCCACAATCATCTGGCTGGCGATTTCGCCAGCATTGCCGCCCCCCATTCCATCAGAAACTGCAAAAAAACCACAGTTTTTCATTTCAAGAATGGAGTCTTCATTGTTTTTTCTAACCTTTCCCACATGGGTAAGAGCAAACACATCTATATAATTTTGCCATTCAACAAGCATGATTATTTTCTCCGCTTTTCAGAAGGACGCATACGCCACATTTTTCTTACAATAGGATCACCGGGAAAACCTACAGCAATAATTTCGTCCCGGAGTTTGATTTGTTCTTCCGGCATAGATCGGGAAAACTCCCGATCTTTTTTTTGTACCATTTTGGTGAGGCTCTGGAACTCAGTTGCAAGTTTTTCATTCGCATCCTTTGACGGAGTTTTTATACTGCTGAAATACAATGCAATTCCCGTCGCTAAAAGTTGAGCCCGTTTATTCTTTGCTGAAAATGCACTTTTGCTTTGAGCTATAATTTTTTCTCTCAAAGGAGGTATTGTTCTGCAATGTTCAATGAAATGATTTAATTTACCGTTGTGAAACCACAGATTTTCATCCCGATCAACATAGGTGAGAAATTTATCGACATCAGTAAAGAT
>JAFVPG010000196.1 GCA_017505415.1 Lentisphaeria bacterium
TCTTATTATCACGAAGAGAACAATAGAAATCAAAATCATCAGGAGGATTATTTTTAGTTGCCTTATTTTCAACACAATAAAAATTGGGAATATTAATTTCAGTAAAAAGTTTTTCTATCCCTTTAAAATGATCTTCATCAGGATGAGTTGAAATGAAACGAATAATATCCTTATTCTTGCTTTCTTCTTTTATTTCTTCAATTATAGATTCAAATTTTTCATCATCGTTATTATAACAATCGATAATAGTAAAATTTGATGTACCATGCTTAATATAAAAACAGTCACCGTTGCCAACTGAAAATGATTTTATAATACTCATAATTTTAGCACCATTCGTATTTTTATTTAATAATTCTTTTATTATTTTATTTTCCTTGTAATATAAAAAAGCAGAATATGCACTATGAGGGAATATATTATTCATTGTTACCTCCCAATAACTTACTGTTCTTTTCTTCGGTTAAAATCCGCATTTGTTTGATTGCAACTTGATTCAGACGCTCAAGGCGTTTTGATTGTGGTAACTTTTCTTCTATCAATACTGCATTCAAACTTTCAAGATTGGCAAGGCAGATGAGTTGGGCAATATCCGCATAGTCCCGCATATTACCTTTTAAATCAGGATGAGCAATAGTCCACTCTTTCGCGGTCATTCCGAAAAGTGCCATATTCAGCACATCCGCTTCACTGGCATAAACGATCGCCGTCTGTTTGGCAGTCAACTCTGCCGGAATAAGATTTTCTTTGATTGCATCGGTATGAATCCGGTAATTAAGTTTGGTCAACTCCCGCTTGACACTCCACCCCAGCTGTTTCTGTTCTTCCGTTTTTAAACGCTCAAACTCCGTTATCAGATAAAGTTTGAATTCCGCAGAAATCCACGAGGTAAATTCAAAGGCAATATCTTTATGAGCATAAGTTGCTCCGCCTCGTCCTGTCTTACAGATCAAACCGATTGCATTATAATCTTCAATAAAACGACTCGGACTCATAGTAAATGAATTTTCTCCGGCTTCCGCTAAAAGGGGGTCGAATTCGACCCCTTTAAAATCAGGATTATGCAATTTTTCCCATAACCCCACAAAAGAAAGAGTACTGCGGCTGCGAAGCCAGTTTTTTACCACATCTTTCGGTTCAAGCGGATTCTTTAACGCCGCAATATCGGTAATGCAAACATAATCCAAGCCATTATGAGTCAGAAAACGGACATTACGCCCCTGAACATTCAATTCTTTTATTTTACTCATATTTTCTCCTCACAAGCCGATCTCTTTAAGATATTTATCCATTTGAGCTTCTACGATTGCAAGTTCTTCTTTCAGCCTCTTAATATTACCTTGTACTTCATCAATATCGATCAGCTCTTCTGCTTCAAATGTATCAACATACCGCGGGATATTCAGATTGTATTCATTGGCTTTGATTTCTTCCAGAGTTGCTACATGGGCAAATTTTTCAACATCTTCACGCTTGGTATAAGCATCAAATATCGCTTGAATATGTTTTTCTTCCAGAATATTCTGATTTTTTCCTTTGGTATAACGCAAGTTGCCTTGCGCATCTTTCTCCGAAGCATCAATAAACAGAACATCTTCAGTTGTCCGGTTTTTCTTAAAAATCAGAATACATGCTTTGATACTTGTTCCGAAGAAAAGATTTTCAGGCAGACCTATCACTGCATCCAGCCAATTTTTATCAATTACAGCTTGGCGTATTCTGCCTTCTGACGCCCCGCGAAAAAGTACTCCATGCGGCACAACTGCAGCCATACGGCCAAAGTTTTTTAAACTTGCAAGCATGTGCAGCAGAAATGCCCAGTCACCTTTGCTTGCAGGCGGAACGCCCAATTCAAAGCGATGGAACCTGTCATGGCTCGCTTCCATCTTGAATTTTTTGTCTTTGCCTTTTTTGTCCTTCTCTCCGTCGCTTTCACCGCCGGGGTTAAAGCCTTCCGCCCACTTATCCAGAGAAAACGGCATATTAGCAACGATCACGTCAAACTGTTTCAAATTGCCGTCCGCATCCAGATGCAGAGGATTTGCAAGTGTATCTCCCCACTTGATCTGAGCATCAGGTACATTATGAATAAAAAGATTCATTCGTGCCATTGCGTATGCTGACCCATTGATTTCCTGCCCGTAAATACCGACTTTTTTGAGGTCAGCTTGCTTCGCCGCACGCAACAGCAATGAAGCTGAACCGCAAGTAGGATCATAGATAGTTTCATCGTTTTTCGGCGCAGTCAATCTGCCCATAAGTTCAGAAACCATCGGCGGCGTAAAGAAAGCACCCGCTTTTTGTCCGGCTTGTGCCGCAAACTCACCGATCATGTATTCATACGCATCTCCGATCACTTCAGCTGCTGTTTGCCCTTCTGGCACAACAATTTCACTCGGACGCAAACTCAATTCATGAAAGTCTTCCAGCAGCAGTCGCAATTTAGTCGTTTTCTGTTGCTGATTACCGAAAACAGATTCAGCATTAAAGTCAATTCCCCGAAAAATTCCGCGCAATTCACCGTTCAGATCTTCAATCCCCTGCAAAGCCTGATTAATCGTCGCACCGATATCAGAATCAAAACGCTTATCATACAGGTACTGATAACGAATATGCTCTGCAAGTTGAAACGGCAACCGTGCAACAGCCCGCTCTACTCGGACAGGATTGCCGTCATAGCGTTTTTTAAGTTCATCCAGATTTTCTTCGTAAGTATCATCCAGAAACTTAATAAAAAGCATTGTCAAAACATAATCTTTGTAATTCGCAGCATCAATTACCCCGCGAAAAGTATCTGCTCCCGCCCAAAGTACCCGTTTAATGTCTTCAATAGTTGTTGCCATTTTTCACCTCTTATATATGTTATTGATATAAATTCTCACTTATCGACCTTATAAGGTTGTTGTTTTCTGAAATCATTTCATGCAATAATCTGTTGCGTTTTTTTGCACATTGCCACAATTCGCCGATTCTTCGTTGTTGCTCCAGCGTTGGCAAAGGTATTTCGCAATTTGCAATTTGTGTCATTGATATTGCTGAAACTTTAGTATCAATTCCCGATCGTTGTGATATTCTGCTTAAAGTTTTTGAGCTATCCAATATAAATGCTAAATAATACGAATCAAGAATGTCGGAATTCGGTCGGATGACAAATAAATTTGCCGATGGCAATGCCTGTACTGATTCATCTTCAAAAACAACAGCACAATCCGGGTTCAATCGTTTAATAATTACATCTCCCGGTATTATAAATGATTCTGAATCATTTGAAGTCCGTTGAATCTTTCCGTATTCTCCGACAAGTCCTTCTATTGTTATTTGACAAGGCAAAACAGCATCAAATAAATTCATTCCCGTGCTGTTATTTTTTTGTTCGGATAAGCCAGGAATGATTTTCGCACATTCTGCTATAATTTTTTTATGTATAATATCCAAGTTCATCTCCTTTTTACATAAATCCCCGGAGTACGACTCCGGGGAATATCTCACTTAAGCTTGCATAATAAGCTGCCAAGTGACCGCTTTCCCGCAGTACGGAGGCATTCGATTACCTTTGGCAATCGGAGCCGTCGTTGTCGGATATCCAACAACTTTCCATACTCCGGAAATGGGGCATATTTGACCGGTAGAAGCAGTCATGATACACCTCCTTTTTGAAAAAAGTTACAAGTTATCAATCCCTAACACTTGACTTTTTACAGGAGACCAGTATATTAAAGCATACGTAGCGTTTAATACGCTGGGGGATTTCCCCTTAAAAAGGATCGGTCGCTACACCGGTCCTTTCTTTTTCTGAATAAATATATACCTATATTTGTAAGATTACAAATCATTTTGTTAAAAAAGTTGCATTTTTTTTGTGTTATGGCACAACAAAACATTAATTTGTCATTTTTGTGCCGTGTGAAATCAAATGTTTTTCATTAGATTTTGAGCATATATTCCATTTGTGATGTGCCTCGCTGGTTCGAAAGAATCGGCGGGGCTTTTTATGTTTAAAATTTAATTGAAAGGTAAAAACATGAAAATTGAAAAGAAGAATTTGAATGAGGCTTTGAAGGTACTGGGCAAGGTTGTAAGTCAGACCAGTCCGGTTGAGGTGCAGAAGTCTATCCGTTTTGTCGGTGATGCAAACGGCATTACTGCGATGGCAACGGACGGAATTGAGGTTATTTCGCTGAAAATTGAAGCGTTTACGGAGCATGAAATTGACTTTTGTGTGCCGTTTAAGGACTTGAAAGACATGATCCGTTTTGAGCGTTCGGAAATGCTTGACATTGACGGCGTACATCTTGATTATCCGCAAATCAAACAGCCGACTGCTGATGCGGTTTCTGCGATTTTGCCTGTGAACTTCGGGGACTTGCTGGCTCAGGCGGCTCCGATTATTGATAGAAATAATTATCGGCGTATCCTGCAAGGTATCAATTTGTCAAATTCAGGTGTGACGGTCACTGACGGTAAACAACTGCTTCATCAGCCGTGTCCGCTCGCTTTGAGTAATGATATTACGATTCCGTTTCCGTCTGCTTTGCTGGCGTTCAAGCCTACTGAAATGGGAACTTTGCAGGTCTGGGAGAATTACTTCTGCATTGAAATCGGTCATTTCAAATGGACAGGCAAGCTGCTTGAGGGCAATTATCCCAACTGGCGAAACGTTATTCCGACCGATGAACAGCTCAATTACTGCATCACTCTGACTGACGTTGAAACGGTCATCAACTGGCTGAAAATTGTCCCGCCTTGCAAAGAACCGAATGGGATTGAGTTCAATGTTACTCCGCATGGTTTGAAGCTGATTTCATGCCGCAATCCGCATTTTGAATTTACAACTCACGCTGAAGTTGTCGGTGCAGAGCCGAAAGCGGTTCTGACACTTGATCGTGAAATCATCCTGCGTATGCTCATGCAGGGCTACACCATTTTGCAAGCAAATTCTGACTGTGCGCTGCCCGTCCTTGCAAGCGGCGGTTCAGGTCAGTATATCGCTATGCCAATCCGAACAATTCCAAAACCCGAGGAGGAAAAGAATATGGAAGAAAACACAAATGTTGTGGAGCAGACCGCTCCTGTCGTAAATCCGCTTGAAGAACTCAACAACAACGTTGAAGAGTTCCGAAATAAGCTCAAACTTCTGCTCGATGAATCAAACGCCCTTATCAGAAAAGTTAAGGAAGTTTCTATCGCCCAGAAGCAGAAAGAACGTGATTTTATCCAAGCAAAACGTGCCATTGAGCGTATTCGTATGGCGATTTGAACAAACAACAACCCATGAAGGACAGACGCGACACCATCGCCTGTCCTTCTTCATTTTAAGGAGAAAAGATTATGTTGAAATTGAATGCCAGTTATTCAAAGAAAGTACCTGCTGATGGCGAATACACCAGTCAGAGTTATCATGCCAGTATCGAAGTTGAGCTGCCCGACGGACTTTCAGCCGAACAGCTCAATGGTAAAATTCATGAAACCTTTGAAATGGTGCGTAATTCTGTTGAAGCTGAATTACACTCAAAAAGTCCTGCTGTGCAGGAGGGTAACACTACTGAAACTGCCTCCAAAAGCAGTCAGCAACCCGGTACCCCAGCAAGCCCGAAACAGATCAGTTATCTGTTGACTCTTGCCAGTCGTCGCGGCATCACTCCACAGCAGATTGCCTTGCAGCACAACGTTTCAAATGTCGATCAATTAAGCAAGAAACAGTGTTCGGCACTGATCGAACAATGGAAGGCGGCTTGACATGAGAATTGACAAACTCCGTGAAAATCCGCACTGGTCGTATTCGGCAATGCAGTGTTATTTGACCTGTCCGCTGAAGTACAAATTCCGTTACATCGACAACGCAGAGCCGGAACGCACCGGCTCCTGTTTTCCTTTCGGTCGTGCGTTCCATGCCGCACTCTCTGAACGTGTCCGCATTGGACGTGATATGTCGGAGCGTGAAGTCTGCGATGTTTTTGAAGATTATTTCAAGGTCGAATGTGAAGCGACGCCGAACTTGACTTTTAAGCCCAAAGAGGACTACGATTCCATGCTTCAAACGGGCGTTAAAATGCTTGAGGTCGCCTGTAAAAACTGGATGGATGACTTTGCTGTTGAGAGTGTTGCTGAAACGTTTTCGGTAACAGTCCCCGGTTTGAGTAAACCTCTGATTGGCGAATTTGACTGTGTTGTGACTGACGGCCGGGACCGCTGTATCGTGGACTGGAAAACTGCTTCAGCAAAGTGGCCGTTAGATAAGGCAGACAAAGACTTGCAAGCAACGGCGTTCTGTTATGCGTTCAAGCAGAAGTACGGAGAAAAGCCATTGTTCAGGTTTGACGTTTACACAAAAGCCAAGTTGCCGAGCGTAAATAATCATTATACGTTGCGTACAGACAACGAATTGGAACGTTTTGTATCGCTTGCAAACCATATCGAAAAGAGCGTTGCCAGTGGTAACTTTTACCCTAATGAAAGCGGCTTCGGCTGTGGCGAATGTCCCTACCGTGACCGTTGCAAGAAATGGAGGTGATTATGGGATTGATGATGTGTGATGGTAAGTTCGTCAGCAGAAATGAGGTGGCATTGGTGCCGACGCCTGAATCTTCAGAGAGTTGGAAGCCTGTACCGCACATTGACGTAATTGAGGCAGTCAGTGAAGTTGTTCACGCTCACAACTGGCAGATTCTGGATGAGAATTTCGGACTTGCCAGAGAGGGACAGAAGATGTTCGGAGTAATGCGAATCAACAAAAGCAACAGTACCGATTGGAGCCGTTGCATCGGACTGCGGAACTCCCACGATAAGAGTTTTGCAGTTGGCTTGAGTGCCGGTATCAGCGTGACGGTCTGCAGTAATCTCGCTTTCGGGGGAACAACGGTGATCAAACGCCGCCATACCTCACGGATTGAGCTGACTGAACTTGTCGATGTGGCTATGACCGAGCTTGAGAATGAATTTCTCATGCTCGAAACTGTCTGTGAAGATTTGAAGGTCATCTATCTAAAGAATGATGATGAGGCCAGATCAAAAATCGTCAGAGCCGCGGAATTGGGAGCAATCAACAGTAGTGATATTGTTCCAGTCTTCAATGAATTCAAAAATCCCAGACATGAAGAGTTCGCTGAACCGACACGGTATTCGCTTTTGAACGCCTTTACTGAAACAATCAAAAAGTACACCCCATTGCGTGTTGACCGTTCCTACATGGCACTCAATAACGCCTTTGGTCTTGACGGTCATAAACCGTTACTGTGGAGTTAAACATAAATTCAATAAATCGAAAGGAGCATTTATGAATTGTCCTAAATGTAATGAAAAAGCATACGTTGTTACCTCAACTAAAGGGGCAACAACGCTTCTCGGTGCAGGAGCAGGCGGTTATGTTGCTGTTGCTGCAGGAGCTAAAACAGGAGCAGTTGTAGGTTCGTTTGTCTGCCCCGGATTCGGTACTGTCATCGGTGGTCTGCTTGGAATGTTAACAGGTGCTGCAGCAGGGGCTGTGGCAGGCAACACTGTCGGCCGCTTGCTGGATGAGAACATTATCAGAATGTATCACTGTCCGAATTGTCATTATCAATGGAGGGTCGCATGAAACACTGTCCTGAATGCAACTCCTGTCAAGTCTGGCTCTGGGACGATGGTTACATCTGCTGTGACTGCGGTCTTGAGTTCGATTGACACATTAAAAGAGAATCTTCCCAAAGGTTCTCTTTTTTGAGCTTGAACACAGTACATCAGCGACACAAATAAATCATGAGTATTCAAGCATAAACCCCATTGCTGCAAGGGGGGTAAAAACGCTTAATGTCCCATACGAGAGTCTGAATAGACTCTCGTATGAGTGTTTCTGTTTATTTATCTTCAAGAAGTTGTTTTTGGATTTTATCCAATCCGTTTTGAAGGTATGGAGCATGTTCTCTCACAAGACTTTTGATAAAGTCATTTGCTTCATCATGGAATTTAGAATAATCATGCAGCAATTTACAGCCGGTGTTAACAAGATTGTGTGCATCAGCAACAATTTTCTTATCATCCATCTCTGCATGATCTTTTGCAAGCAGAAGATCCTGACGAATATCCCACATGACGCTATGCAATACTGCAGCGGGGCACTCAGGATGCTTTCTGTATTCTTTGGTAAAGTCTGTAATGAATTTTTTTGCCCATTCAATCTGGTCAGGTGTAAGCTCGACCGTTTCATTGATGATTTCACCTGTATCAGGACAACAGGCAGGAACTGTAATAGTTTCAAATTCAGCAGTATCATTTTCATTGACAACTTCGACATTAACATTGTCAGACGACACGCTGTCAGCGACAGCACCGATGTTTTCATTGTTCTTGCTCATAATGTTTTTCTCCATATTGGCAAGTGTTAATAATTTGATCCGAATTATATGTAATTCGGACTGTGAAACCGAATTGTTCCACATATCATAGTGACTACATTATTTTTTACAGGATTCATGCTGCTGAAACTAATGCAGTCATATTATGGATAGTACAAAAGCAATATAAATGTCAATGCAGATAATGAAAATATGCTTTAATTGCTTTTCAGCTTCATAGGTAAAATGGTAATACCTTAATTTAAACAACATTAAAACTTTAAACAACAAAAACAAAAGAAAGACTCCAAACATGAAAAAGACAACAACAGACAGCACTTACAATAACTACCCGATTATGACTGATGAGAAAAGAGGACTTGCATGTGATGAGAAAATCCTTCATGAAATAGAACGACAATTCGATTATGCAGAAGAGACCAAGAACAAAATCTTCTTTATGAGATACGATATACGATTTCCTGAAGGTTATAACCATGTAGACAACGGCGTATTCAGAGAGTTCCAGTCCAAGTTTATGAAGAACTTATCACGAAAAGGTTTGAAGCCTCAGTATGTGGCAGTACGGGAACAGTCAAAAGAGAAACACCAGCACTACCACGTTGCTCTCCTTCTTGACGGACAGAAAACACAGAGCATCCATAATCACATTCAAACAGCAGAACGGTTATGGGATTTAACTCTGGGACTTCCTGAAAAAGAAAACGGTTACGGTTTGATAGATAACTGCACGACTAACCGAAACGGAGATAAACAGGAAAACGGAGTTATGTTGCGGTATGACGATCCTTGGAGATATGATAAAAAAGAGTCCTGCTTCAAAAGAGCCTCGTATCTTGCCAAATGTACCACCAAAGGAAATACGCCCAAAGGACAGCGGGAGTTGTTTTCATCAAGAATACCGAAAGAAAAATGAAAAAGCCGGAGTGGTTATTCCCCGGCTTGCAGGTTCTGTATGATAGATCAGGCTGTTGTGGTAAATCCATAGTAGCCACGATTGTTTTTGCCATAACGCATAACATCTGTTCGTTTTGATACTCCAAAACGCATGAACATAAGTTCAGGGAGCATTCTTTCTGCGAAACATCTGGAAACAGGAGTCCAATTTTTACTTTCACAAAAGCGTTTATACGCTTCTATCAATTCGGCTGTTGTTATTGTCTCGTTACTGTCGGCAACAACTGCATTGTCAACGAAGTTACCGAGCGAGTCAGATTCATTGAGAAGTTTTTCAATCTTTGATTTTTGTTGTTCTGATTTTATCAGTTGTTTATCGGCTTCTAGCAGAAGCTGGGCACCTTCAATCGCCCAGCGCAAGATACCATCACCTTCGTGTTCGAGAAGATGGTCATCAAAGTTAGAGATTTTCTTTTTAGGTGGAGCGTTTTGATATGTAACCCAGATGATACGTCTGCGCCATGCTTCTGCATCACCGCGGATGGAAATCTGCAAGGTCGTATTTGCTGTAATGATTGCATTAAATGAACAGCAAACGTTTGCGGCATCATTGCTGCCCTTGTGTTCCACGGTCACCGTATCTTTACCGGTAAGAGCTTTAAGTTTATGAGCTCCTGATGTGTTGAGGAAATGAGGCGGAACATCTTTGGCTGTAAGTAAAGTTTTTCCCAGAAGACGTTGAGTTTCAAAACGGCTGTTCATATGCTCAAGCCGCAGTTCTGTGCAATTTGTACGTTTTATTAGTTTTTCAACGATATTGACAAGAGTTGATTTTCCTCCGCCTCCGGTACCTGTAAGGAGCATAAAAGTCTGGCTGTAATTTTCTCCAAGCAAGCATTGACCGATATACCGCTGCAAGTGTGAAATGTCATCTTCGCTTACAGCCGGTTTCAGTAATTTTTCCATAAACTCATTGTTTTTGGCATCAGAATTGAAGTTATATTCAGTTCGGTTGCGGCTCATATACTCCGGCGCAAATGGACGAAGTTCCGGTTTCAGCAATCCTTTATCCTGATGAACGAATACGACTATGCCATTCGCACAATGGATAAATGGTTCACCTTTTCTGGCGAACGCATCCGTACGTGCGCAAAGACCACGCAGTAAAGTAAGGATGTTGGATAGAATCGGCACTTTGCGATGATTGACTATTCCGCGTGCTTCGATATAGTTCGCATAATCTTTCATCAGCAGCGAAAGTTTATTCATCAGCACTTCTTTGCTGGTATTTATCCACAAACCTGTTGACGGGTTGTAGAGATAGAAGCAATCTTCGGTTGTCTCGAAAATCGGGTTGTAGATTTTTTCGAACAGTGCTGCAAAGCATTGCTGATTGACTCCGGTTACCTGACCGATGTCGTTGAGGATAATGGGGTCTCCATACTCCTCGATCAATTCTGCCATTTCCTGGCTTTTAAAATATTTTTTGATGTCATTCATAGGCATCTCCTTAATTTACAATCCGGAAAACCATTCCCCGGTTGTCTGATGTTTAATATATTGCATTAAAACAGAAAATCAAATGTAAGTTGTTTGTTATGAATATGTTAAGTGTTGCATATCGGGGCTGCATGTGCAGCATTTTTGTAGCATAATGTTGAACTTGGTAGCAAATATATAAAGTTTGTACTTTTTTATGGAGCCGGCTATTTCAGCTGGAAAAAGAGAAATATTTGCCAACACCCGTATGACCCGTATGTGATTGTAATATTAAAAATGTCAAATTTGAAAAATTCCGTAAAATTCCATAATTTTCGCCTAATCGTGCAGATAGGGGCATAAGGTTGCAGGATTTTGCAAAACGTGAAGGTCAAAATGCGTTCCGTAAAATTCCGTAATCGTGATGTGAAAAATGGTGATTTTTAGAGATTTTTGACAGATTTCGGGGCATTTTGAAAGGTTTTGAGCTCAAAAGAAAAAACCGTCGATGTCTTTCAACATCAACGGTTTAAGGGCAAAAAAATGGTGGGCGTAGCAGAACTCGAATCTGCGACCTTCACGATGTCAACGTGACGCTCTAACCAACTGAGCTATACGCCCGACTTTATTATCGATTATCAACATTTCCTGTTGCGATACACTTACAATACTACATTTTTTTAAAAATTCAAGCCTTTTTTATTTTTTTTTTGATTTTTTTTTGCTTTATACTTGACAACAGCACAATTCTGTTGTAATTTGTCTTAATATTTAATAAATAAAAAACGGAGGTCCATTTTGGCACGTGATTCAAAATATATTGTTGAACTCCTGCTTGAAACAGGAATGTTATCACCTGAGCAGCTTGAAGAAGCTCAAAGGGAAATTGAATTGAACCCTGACACCGGGGATATTGTTGATATTATTATCAAAAAAGGATTTGTCTCTCAAGATGATTTGACCGTCATGCTCGCTCAGCAGTACGGAATGGAGATGATTGACCTTTCACGTTATGAACTCCCCGAAGAAGTCATTTCTCTGCTCGACAGGGCAACAGTGAAAAAATACGGCGTTATTCCATTGGGACTGCATGATGATATTCTGACAATTGCAATGTCTGACCCCACTGACGTCACTACTCTTGACGCTTTGCGCTACATGCTCGGCAGAGATGTTGATGCAGTCATCGCCCCCAAAGCTCAAATCGAAAAAATTATTAATGAACATTACCGCAGTATCGCTGACAGTGTCGAATCAATGATCGGAGATATTGAATCTCAAATCGAACAGGTCGACGTCGACTCTATGATCGGATCAGCAGAAATAGTTGAAGATGACGCAACTCCGATTATCCGTCTCGTTCAGAAAATTCTCGCCGATGCCTACAAAATGAAGGCATCCGATATTCACATGGAGCCAATGGAAAAACGTTACCGTATCCGTTATCGTGTTGACGGTGCCTTGCAGGAAGTTGATGCTCCTCCGAAATATATTCAAGCCAACCTTACAAGCCGCTTGAAAATCATGGCAAGACTCGACATCACTGAAAAACGTATCCCGCAGGACGGACGTATTCAATTCCGTGTCGGCGACAAAGATATTGACCTTCGTGTATCAAGTATCCCGACAACTTTCGGTGAAAGTATCGTCATGCGTATTCTGGATAAAGCCAGTATTCAGCTGGATATTCCTAAACTCGGTTTTTATTCCGATGACCTCGAACTGGTAAATAAAATTATCAGCATGCCTGACGGCATCTTTCTGGTCACAGGTCCGACCGGTTCAGGCAAAACCACCAGTTTGTACGCCTTTTTGAATACTATCAATACTCCCACCCGTAAAATTATTACGGTCGAAGACCCTGTCGAATACCAGCTTGCCGGTATCAATCAGGTTCAGGTGGACAAAACAATTGATATGACTTTCGCCGCGGCTCTGCGCTCCATGCTCCGTCAGGCACCGAACATCATCATGGTCGGTGAAATCCGTGACTTTGAATGCGCCTCTATCGCTATCAACGCCGCTCTTACCGGTCACCTGGTATTCAGTACTCTGCATACCAATGACGCTCCGGGTGCCATCACCCGTCTGGTTGATATGGGTATCAAACCGTTTCTGGTGGCAACGGCTGTCCGTGCGGTCATGGCTCAGCGTCTGCTTCGCAGGGTTTGTCCGAACTGCAAAAAAATACACAAACCCACCGCACAGGAAATCGATATGCTTCAACTCACCGACGAATATCTTGCCAATCATGAATTTTATGAAGGTGAAGGTTGTGAAGTCTGTCATAATACCGGTTACAAAGGGCGTATCGGTATTTATGAAATTTTCATTGTTTCTGAAGATTTGGCAAAACTTATTTTCGCCAATCAGCCTGCCGGTGTGATCCGTGAAGCTGCCAGAAAAGCCGGCATGCGTTCTCTGCGTGACGATGCCATGCGCAAAGCAGAAGCCGGAATTTCCACACTCAAAGAAGTAATTACAGTAACTCTTATGGATGAGGTTTAATATTATGTTGGATACATCAAGTCTTGCAATTATAGATACTTTAAAGAATGCGCTTGCAGTGACTCATCCTGATTTTGAAAATCAGATCCAGGAAATAACCGATGAGCATGAACGCAGCGGCAAACCTGTTATAGAAATCATCGAAAATTTCGGTATTCTCTCTGAAGATCAGACTCTTGAAATCATTGCGGAATCACTCGGTACTGTAGTCTGGGATTTTAAATCTGCGGATATTGATCAGCATATCATTGATATGGTCGATGACAATACCGCACGCAGTTACGGTGTAGTTCCGGTTGCGTTTGAAGATGATGTGCTTAAAATAGCAGTCAAAGATCCGTTTGATTTTCAAACTCTTGACTCTCTGAGCTTTCTTCTCGGCTGCACTCTGCAGGCTGTCGTAGTCAAAATAGATTTGCTTGAACGTGCCTTAAACCGTTATTATCCTGAACATGAAGAAGATATTAATTCAATTATTCAGGAGATGGGACAGAAACATTTTGATGAAGATTCAGATGTCCGTGACCTTGAAGATGCTGCAAACGATGCACCTATCATCCGTTTTGTGGACGTAGTTATGCAGCAGGCTATCCGTGACCGTGCATCTGACATCCACTTTGAGCCGTTTGAGAAAAATTTCCGTATCCGTTACCGTGTTGACGGTGCGCTTTATGAAATGCCGCCGCCGCCTAAATCAATGGCTATCCCCGTTATCAGCCGTGTAAAAATCATCTCCGGTCTGAATATTTCAGAACGCCGCCGCCCGCAGGACGGACGTATTCAGCTCCGTGTCGGCGGCCGTCCCATTGACCTCCGTGTATCCTGTCTGCCGACTTCTTACGGTGAATCAGTGGTGCTTCGTGTTCTTGACCGTACAGTGGTCAACCTGGATTTGGAAGCATTGGGGCTTTCCGATTCAATTCTGAAGCAGCTGCGCGATCTCATCCATCTGCCCAACGGTATTCTGCTGGTCACAGGGCCTACCGGTTCAGGTAAAACGACTACTCTTTATTCTGCATTGAAAGAAATCAACGATCCTGCAGACAAACTCCTTACCGCAGAAGACCCTGTTGAATACGATATTGAAGGTATCATGCAGGTTCCGATCAATGATGCTGTCGGGATGACCTTCGGCAAAGCTCTCCGTGCCTTCTTGCGACAGGACCCCGACCGCATTCTGGTCGGTGAAATCCGTGACTTTGAAACTGCACAGATCGCTATTGAAGCATCGCTTACCGGACACTTTGTATTCAGTACTCTGCATACAAACGACTCCGCAAGTACAGTTACACGACTTATTGATATGGGGGTTGAACCGTTCCTTATCTGCTCTTCGCTTTCAGGGGTGCTGAGTCAGCGACTGATCCGCCGTGTCTGTTCCAACTGCAAAGTTGAATACGAACCGACTGATGAAGACCTTGAAAGACTTCAGCTTACCCGTGATGAGGTTGCAGGACACAAATTCTGTTACGGCAAAGGCTGCAAAAAATGCAACAACACCGGTTACAAAGGTCGAAAAGCCATCGTTGAACTCATGGTCATTGACAACTCTATCCGTGAACTTATTTATGCCAATGCTCCCATGGCAAAAATCCGCGACCGTGCCATCGAAAACGGCATGCTCGCCATCCGTGATGACGGTATCCTTGCCATTATCAACGGCGAAACCAGTGTAGACGAAGTCGTCAAGTACACCATGGTACGTTAAAGAATTTGACTGCTCTCAGGATATAGTTAATGCTTTCTGCCTTAAAAAAATATTTCGGCTTTGACCGTTTTCTGGATAATCAGGAACATATTATTGCCAAAATCATGAACGGTGATGATTTGTGTGTCGTCATGCCTACCGGAGCCGGTAAATCTTTGTGCTATCAGCTGCCGGGATTGATGAAAAACGGTTATACGATTATTGTTTCTCCCCTGATCTCTCTGATGAAAGATCAGGTCGATCATCTGCGTGCCAAAAATATTGCCGCAGGCTTGATAAACAGTTCAATTTCTTTTGCTGAACAGCAAAAATGCATATCCGATGTCATCACCGGCAAAATCAAACTGCTGTATGTGGCTCCTGAACGTTTCGGTGCTTTCTCTTTCCGCAGCATGCTTGAAAACTGTCCTCCCGAAATGCTGATAGTTGATGAAGCTCACTGCATAAGTCAATGGGGTCATGATTTCCGTCCGTCATATCTCAAAATCGGTGAATTTGCCGCCCAATTCAGAATCAAACAGATATGCGCTTTCACTGCTACTGCAACCCCGCAGGTGCGGAGAGACATAAAAACTCAACTCTGCCGTGAAAATATGGAGATAGTTGCAGCAGGTTTCAAACGTCCGAATCTGGCATTTTCAGTTCAACAGTGTTCCCGGCAGGAAAATAAATTTGCCGCCATACGGGAACTGCTGAAGAAACCGGCTCCTACAATAATTTACGGAGCAACACGTAAAAATGTCGAAGAAATTGCCGAAGAATTTGACTGCATCGCTTACCATGCCGGGATGACAGATGATGAACGCCAGAAAGCGCAGGACCGTTTCATGAATGATTCATGTCCGGTACTTGCCGCAACCAATGCTTTCGGCATGGGCATTGACCGCAAAGATGTGCGCCGCGTAATTCATTACAATATGCCCGGCTCTCTTGAAGCATATTATCAGGAGGCGGGACGCGCAGGGCGTGACGGTGAAAATTCCGAATGTGTTCTGCTCTTTTCCTATGCAGATAAATTTGTACATGAGTTTATGATAGAGATGAATAATCCGCCGCAGGAGGCTGTAATTGAACTCTGGGAACTGCTTCTCCGCCTCAGTCATGAAAAAAATACCATTTCTCTGGAAATGAGCGCCTCCGACCTTGCTTCGATGTTGACTCACTGCAAAAACGAAACCATGGTTTCAAGTTCTCTTGCCGTACTGGAGAAAAATAATTTCATTGAACGCGGCTACCGCACTCAGAATACCGGGACGATAATTTTCGGCGGCAATCTGCATCAGCTTGCAGGTCAGCATTGTCTGGAAAAAACTCAGCGGTCACGCTTTATATCCCGCATGCTCAAATATTACGGCGATGCTCTTGCTCACGGCATATCCTGTACCTATAATGAAATGGCGGGAATTGCCGGTTTGACTGTCGATCAGACCAAACGTGTTATCAGAGCTTTGAACGGAGATGTTCTCAACTGGGACGCCCCTTTTGCCGGTCGGTCAATAGAAATTATCGCTTCTGAAAAAAATATCTCTGAAGTGGATTTCAAAAAACTGAAAGAAAAATTTGACTTTGAACTTGAACGGCTTCAGCAAGTCATAAAATATACCAATACTTACAAATGCCGTCAGGCTTTTCTCATCGACTATTTCGGCGAAAATGTCAAAGACTGGACTTGCAGCAGCTGCGATTGCTGTTCGCATGACAGAAAATCTTCCGTTACTGCCAAAAAACCTGTCTCATCCGCCGATAAAATAACCATTTCCATAATCCTTAAAGCAGTCGACCACTTTAACGGCAGAATCGGGGCCGGCAAAATCAGCGCTATCCTCGGAGGCTCCATGCGCGCCGATATTGTCGAATGGAACTACGACCGCTCCCCCATGTTCGGTAAACTCTCTTTCCTCAAGCAAAATACCATAATGCAATACCTCCGCCGCCTCGAAGCCGCCAACCTCGTCCGCCGCATAAATTCAGATTACCCCTGCCTCGAACTTACCGCCAACGGTTATAAATGCCTGAAAAACCCCGAATCCATCCCGCCGTTATAACAGCAAGTTATTTTTTTAAAGGGAGGAAACTTTTTCTTCTTGATTAAAA
>JAFVPG010000197.1 GCA_017505415.1 Lentisphaeria bacterium
GTCTGGTGCGGACCTGCTCAATTTTATTCTGTTGAAAACAGAGAACGGCAGTTGATGCCGTATGGAATTTGCGGAGATGTGAAAATTTTGATCAAAGATCAGTAAAAAAATGTAAATCATTAGAAATATTAGAAAAACTTATTCCATTCAAATGGCAGATTATTTGTAAAAAAAGATTTGAATAATTGTTTGCTTATTTGTATTTTTTTGTTTATATTGTATATTAATCCTCATTAAATGTTTACTTTTGATTATTATATTCAATACAAAGGAGTTATTATGAAAATCAAATTTGGTATCGGCCGCAAATGCATCAATCCTGAAGTGCCTATTTCCCTTGCAGGATATTTCAATAAACGTATGTGGGACAAGGTACTTGATGATATTGAAGTGCGTGTTGCCGTTTTCAAAGGTGATGAAGGGGAGTTTGCTTTTGTTCATTTCGATATTCTGAGCATAAGTTATCCTTTTTACTGTGATGTTTTGAGTGCATTGCAATCAAAATATCCGCAGTTCAAAGAAGAAAATGTGCTTATCAGTGCCATCCATACTCATACTGCTCCGGATATTAATAATTGTCCGACAAGTGCGGAGTACCGTAAATTTGCTGCTGGATGTGCCGCAGATGCATTGCAGACTGCTATGGAAAATATGGAAGATGGAGAAGTTTATACTGCAATGGCTCAGGATGCCCGTTTCCAATTCAACCGCCGTTACTGGATGAAAGACGGTTCTGTTTTGACAAATCCCGGCAAACTCAATCCTGAAATCGACCGCCCCGAAGGTGCTATCGACCCGCAAATTCCCATTATTGCAATCAAAAACAGTGAAGGTATCAAACTTTTGATGGCAAGCATTGTCAATCACACTGATACTATCGGCGGCTGCGGTGTTTCCGCTGACTGGTCAGGTTTCATGCGTCGCGAACTTGAACCTGAAATGGCTCCCGGAGCAATGGTCATGTCGCTTATCGGCTGTGCCGGAAATATCAACCACTTTGACGTGACAACCGATATGGATCAGACATGTTATGCCGAACCTGAACGTATCGGCAAAGGTTATGCCGAAACTATCCGCAAAGTCTGGAATGACTTGACTCCTGTAAAAGATGGTAAATTCGGCTTTGATTCTGCTATTTCTGTTTCAGCTCCCCGTGAAATTTCCCCCGAAGAAGTCAGAGATGCTCAAGCAGTCATGGATAAATATCCTGACGTTGACATTAATGCAGGTGGCGATCTTACCAGCGAAGACCTTGCAAAAAAGACTCCGGTCGTTCTCAAATTTTTCGCAGAAAAACTTCTTGCTATTGCCAATAGCACTTTCAATCCGACTTTCCGTTTGAGTCTGCTGAAATTCGGAGATGACGTGGTTATTGCATCTCTGCCGAGTGAACCTTTTGTTGAAATCGGTTTGAATTTGCGCAAGTCAATTTTTAACGGCAAACATTGCCTTGTTTGTTCACATGGTAATTACAACGGCGGCGGTCATTTTATCGGCGGTTATATTCCAAACAGCTGGAACTATGGCAGAGGCGGTTATGAAACTACTCCGAGAAGCAGCGGTTATTCAGAGCGTACAGCAGATGTTCTGCTTGAGTCATGGCGTAAACTTGCCGCTGCCCAGGAGAGATGATAATGAAAAAACTTTATAAACAGATACTTGACAGACTTGACGGCGAAGATTTGGTCAGACGTACCAAAGAACTCAACCGTATTGATTTGGGACAGACTTTCAAACATTATCATCTGTCATGCGAACATATTCTTGCTGAATTGAAAAAATATGGCATTCCGAATGCAGAAATCGTAAAAGTTCCTGCTGATGGAAAGACTGTTTATCAGGATAAACGCATGCCGATCGCATGGGATGCAAGCGTCGGTAAGCTCACTCTCAATGACAAAGAAAAAACTGTTGCCGCAGATTATACCGTTCATCCTTTTAATTTGATAAAAGGATCATGCGGTGTTAAAAAAGGCGGTGAAACAATGCGTATCATCACAGAAGAACAGCTTCTTGCCGGGGAAGACCCCAAAAATGCTCTTGTCATGCTGGTAACTTCCACATGGCCGCGTGCGGCAGTGCTGACTCCGATTCTTAATATGGGCGGACGTGGAATTATTTCTGATTTTCTGACTTCAAGATATGATTATCCGGATGCCGTTCAGTGGGTAAATGCCTGTACAGAAGGGAATAACTGGCATGTCCAATGTGATGACCGTGATTTTGTCGGTTTTTCGGTTTCCCTGCGTATGGGAGATAAAATCCGCAATCTGGCAAATAAAGGCTCGCTGTCTGCTTTTGTTGAGTGTGACGGCTATCGTTATGAAGGCGAATTGCCTGCTGTAACAGCCCTTGTTCCGGGCAAAAAATCAGAGGAAATCTGGCTGTTGGCTCATACTTTTGAACCTCTGCTTGACGATGACTCAAACGGCGTGACTGCGTCGATTGAAATTGCCCGTCAGGTAATGAGGCATGGAACGCCGGAATATTCTTTGCGTTTGGTTTTTGCAATGGAACTTTACGGGTATGCCGCATTTCATGCCAACTTCAAAGGCAAAGTTATAGGCGGCTGCAATCTTGACTCTGTTCCTGCTTGTAAAAATCAGATTTGCCGTTTGATACCGCCCATCGGGCCGGGAACTTTTCACGGAGTGGATATTCTCAAAAAAATTGGAGAAAATCTTGAAGATTGTTTTAGTTTCCGCAAACAGACACCAGAATGTTTTGATGATATGTTTCTTTCAGATTCCACAACCGGAGTGCCGACAATTTGGATGTTGAAGGAAGATGAACCCGGAAAAGGTTTGTGGCATACCTCAGTGCAGACTGCAGATGATTATCTTGATGCAGAAACTTTTGCCAAGCATACAGCACTTGCAGCAGTATGGACGATTGAAACTCTGTTTTATCAGGGAGAGGGGGCAGAAGTTGAAAAACTTGATGTCAAACTTATTGATTCTCCGTGGCGCAGATATGCTGCTCAACAGATTTTTGCCAGAAATTCAATCGGCTATCCGCAGGATTTTGTTAATGTTCCCAAAGATAAACGGCGTGGATTTTCTATTATTTACAATCACATGGGCAGCATGTTTGCCCGTATGGACGGCGTAAAAAATATGGCAGAGATTATTGCTGAAGCAGAAGCTGAACGTCAGAAAACTCTCACTGATAAAGAAATTAAAAAGTTCCTCAGTGCCTGTGATTATTTTGCAGAATACGGTTATCTAAAAGCTGTAAAACGTACACCGCTTACTTCTGAAATGATTTGCAAAGCATTGGCTGAACTCGGTGTTGAGAAAAATGATGTTCTGCTGGTTCATGCTTCAATTTCCAATTGCGGATATATTGAGGGAGGCGCAGAGACAATCATTGACAGTATACGCAAAGTTACCGGTGATGACGGAGCTGTTCTTTTTACTGCATTTACCCGTCCTTATGTTTATCTTGGCGGGGTCAACAAAATGTGGTTGTATGCTCCTTATGATGAAAAAGATTTGTCACAGATCTGGACTGGAACTATTGCCAAAGTTCTGCTGGAAAAATATCCGGATGCAATCCGCAGTAAACATATTACTCATTCATGGGCGGGTATCGGAAATAAAGCTGCGGCATGTCTGAAGGCTCATGGCGCAACTGATGCTCCGTGCGGCAAAACTTCACCGCTTGCCAAAGCCCTTGAATTAAACGGAAAAATTCTCTTTTTCGGTTCCGGTATTGCTCCTTCAACATTCATTCATTATCTTGAAACTGAAGTTGATGCTAATTTCCTTGAAACAGCGGTATGCACCATCAAAAATGCTGATGGCTCAATAGAGCATGTCACTGTGCCGCAACATTTGCCGGGACATCGTGATTTTTACCGTTCCGATGCTGAAAATTGCAAATTTTTCAAGAAAGCAGTTGAAAACGGTCTGGAAATCCGTGAAGTGGAACTGGGTATGGGCAAGCTGAATCTTA
>JAFVPG010000198.1 GCA_017505415.1 Lentisphaeria bacterium
GCTGAAAGTCATTAACGCAAAGCAAAAGAGATTCAATATTAGATATACGGAGGATTAAGATTATGAAAAAGACTATATTTGAGCAAATGGGCGGTACATACACGAAGGTTGGACCGTGACGTCCGAGTCTGGTCGGCATCACGCAGTCAAACATATCAATTCCACGGGCAACTCCCTCCACTATCTGTTTCGGAGTTCCGACTCCCATCAGATAATGCGGTGCATCTTCAGGCAGTTCAGGAGAGAGCCAATCCAGACATTTGAACATATCCTCCTCCGCTTCCCCGACAGAAAGTCCGCCGACAGCATACCCGTCAAAACCTATCTCCTTCAATTCACGCAATGAGCGCAAACGCAAATCCTCATACATAGATCCTTGTACGATACCGAAACGCAGCTGATCTTCATGCAGAGGCTGTTCTCTGGACATACGCTCCCATCGAGTAGTCATTTCAAGTGATTTACGTGCCTGCTCGTAAGTTGCGGGATATGGAGTACACTCATCAAATGCCATCACAATATCAGAATGTAAAGTTCTCTGTATTGCCATTGATTCACGGGGACCGAGAAAAAATCTGCTTCCATCAATATGTGAAGCAAAACGTACCCCGTCAGGTTCAATTTTACGCAGATTCGACAAACTGAAAACCTGAAAACCGCCGCTGTCAGTCAAAATCGGACGCTTCCAATTCATAAATTTATGCAACCCGCCGGCAAGTGTCATTATCTCCATACCGGGTTTCAAAAACAAATGATAGGTATTACCGAGAATTATCTGAGCATTAAGCTCTTCCAATTCGGACGGATCAAGCGCCTTGACTGTGGCACGGGTTCCGACCGGCATAAAAATAGGAGTCTGTATTTTTCCGTGTGCGGTAGTCAATTCTCCGCGGCGGGCCGCACAAGTCGGACATTTTTTCAAGACCTTGAAACATTCAGACATATTATATTTCCCTCAAAAGGCGGTTGGCTGAAGATTTTTCAAGCTCCGCCGCAAATTGTTCAAACTGCATTTCAACTGCCGAAAACTCTTCAATATGAAGGTTCGGAAGCTGATTAAGTCCCGCATTTTCAAGAACTGACATTGCTTTGATGACTGTAAATTTATCCGTAGGCAAACCGGGAGCAAATACAAAATCAGGACAACTTTCAATATCAACTCTCTGCAAAAGTCCGCAATCAACTGCCTGTGCCAGCATAGTACGTACGACCACCAGCGGCAAATTTATTTTTTGCGCCAGTTCAGTTTCTGTATAGTAACCATGATCCGTTTCAAAACGGTCAATAACTATTTTACACAATGCCATAATGCATTTACTCTGCAAATTATGAGAAAATTCACCCTGATTTTTTTCAAATTGACCGGTATGATAATTCTGATGCACAAATGCAATCTCCGCACCGAGAAGCGTTATCATCCATGACCACTGCATCCAGATCAAAAACAGCGGCAAAGCAGAGAAACTTCCGTAAATAGAGTTATAGCTCGACAATTTCAACTGGATATTGATATATGCCATCTGCGCCGCCTGATACAGAAGTGCTGCAAAAAATGACGCAAACAGAGCCGATTTCAACCGCACTTTAGTATTGGGAATAAACATATAAATGAAAATAAACAACAGCCATGCCATAACAAACGGCAAAATACCAAGCCCGAATTCAATACTGTTCTGCACAAATGTATCCGGTGCATTCTGTGAAATGCCAGTCAATATTTTGCGCGCAAAAATTGTTGAACTGGACATCACCACCAGCATGATCGGTGCGATAATGATAATGGAAAGATAATCACTTATTTTACGGAAAAAATTCCTTCCTTTGCGAACAGCCCATATCTGATTGAATGAATTTTCCACGTAAGTAGCCAATCGGATGACCGTCCAGAACAAAACAAGGATACCGATACCGGCAATGATTCCCCCGTCAGCATTTTTCAGAGTGGTATCCGCAAACTTATACATCCACTGCACAATATTCTGTTGTTCCGCAAAACGTTCAGCAATAACAGCTTTTAACTTATCATCCAGACTGAAACCTTTTGCGATACCGAAAAGCAGTGCCAATATCGGCACTACCGCAAACAATGTATAATAGGTAAGCGCAGTTGCCTGCAAGGTATGATCATTCTTAAAAAACTTTTTAGTACTGATATACAGCACTTTACCGCTCTCAACAAAAAATTTTTTTATTCCGCCAATCATAAAAACTCCTGCTTACTGACGCACAGCGACCTGCATACGGTAATGACCGCCCTTGAGAAGTCTTACAGCAAGTTCCGCCACCGGTCTCGGTTCAAAAAATTCAGGGCTGAAAATATCAATATAAACTTTTCCCGTCACCGGAAAAAATCTGGCACAAAGATTTTTGACTCCGTCTTCAATATAAAAAATTATCAAATCTTCGCCTTTATCCTGCAGCTGATAACAGCTTACAGAACTTGTTTCTGCAAAAAAATCATTTTCTGTCAGAAAATTACTTATAAAACTGCGAACATCGCAAACATCATATCCGGCACGTCCAAAAATATCATAAATATCTATAGAACAGGAAATTCCACCGGCATTTGTAGCTTTGAAACGACGTTCCCATGATAATGAATAGCGATTATTCTGATCCTCTACTACCGGGACGAAGCGTTCCATGCCATTATTACTGACAATTCCTCTGTTCATCACACTTGAAATTATTACCGATTCAGCCTGCATGCCATTCTTCAATGCTTCTATGGCTATATCAAAATCAATATTTTCTCCGCAGGTAAAAATATCCACCGCCGCATAATCATGTTCAGGCCAGGCATGCACGGTAAAATGAGATTCCGAAATTATAACAACTCCGCTGACTCCCTGCGGTTCAAATTTATGAAATGAGGACGAAATAATATGTGCGCCGGACCTCTCTGCGGCATTGAGAAAGATTTTCTCCAACGCATCACCGTCAGCCAGTATTTGCGGATTGCATTCATAATACTCGACCGTCATTTGACGGCCGAGAGCAAAATCATGATGTTTTATTTTTGAAGGGTCAGTACACATTGTGAACTCAAATATTTTTCAAAATCACTGAATGCGCTTCTGGCTTTCATACTGCGGTAAAGCGGTTCAATAACAGCTTTCTGTGTTTTATAATCTTTCAAAGTTCCAAGTTCACGTTTGACCACATAAGCCACACCGACACCATCGGGAACGAACATAAGTTTGGAGAGTTCTCCCTGTTTCAGGTTATATGTATACTGACGGGTGACGAGATCGACCGGTTCAGCCTGTTCACTTGCCATTGAATAAGCGGGAACTGTTTTGAAACGTTTATCTCCGTTTATGCGGCCGGCAAGTTTGGCAGGCTCAAGGACTGAAAGTTCAGCGATAAGTTTTTCACATTCATTGATTGCAGTCTGACGTGCTTTATTTTTGCGGCAATCATCTGTAACGGTCTTTTTAACTTCGTCAAATTTGGCAGGACGTTCAGCTTCAAATGCGACTGCATGACCTACATAGACGCCTTTTTCGGCGGCGATTGCATTACTGACAGGAATATCAGCGGCAGTGGCAATGATCTCACGGACAAGATTTGCACTGTCGACAGAGCCGAGCTTATTATCAACAGCTTTGAAGTAAGGAACTTCAACAACTTTTATCTTATTCTTGACTGCATTATCAGTAAAAATCTTACGGCAGTTTTTTACATCTTCAGATGCGGCATCATAGACGTCACGGGCAAAAATCTGAGCTTTCTGCATTGCGAGTTTTTTGATAATATCGGCACGCAAATTGATACGTACAGAAGCTTTTGCTTTTTCGTACGGAGTAATGACAGTACCTTTGTCGGAAGTAACGCTGAAACGGGTTTTATTATTTTCATAATAATTTTTCATTGCAGCTTCGGTAATGGCCTTGTCAGCTTCTTTGATCAAAGCAGGAGAATCATATTCAAAACATGCAAGCAATGCTTTTGTACGGGCGGGAATCTTATATTTAGCGGCATTGGATTTGAAATACTCCTGCAATTCAGTATTGCTGACGGTTGTTTTTGCAAGATAACTGTTAATATCAAAAACAATGCGTTTGAGATAAATCTTTTCATTATAAATCTTACAGAAATTCTCAAGCTCATTTTCAGTAACAACTACAGAAGATTCGATTTCAGCACTGAGTTTATTCATGAGCAGAAAATTGCGGATAGCACCGTTAATATCATCTGCACTGAGTCCTCTTGAAGTAATATTTTTGACAAACTCATCATAAACGGCTTTGTCAAACTTTCCGTTTTTGCTGAATCGGGGAAGTTTTACGATATAATCGGCGATTTCACGGTCACTGACAACGAGTCCACGGCGTTTGGCGGCCTCAGTCTGGGCATAAATATAAAAAGCATTTTCGACCGGCAGATCACGGCTCATACCGCCGAACTGCATAGTCATAATGATTTCCATATCAGTCATCACTGAACGCAAATCATTATAAGTAACTTTCTCTCCGAAAACAGTACCGACTTCATTGTTACGGTTCATTGCACATCCGCCGAATGTTCCGGGAGACAGGAAGTCCATAAATGCAATAATGATGATGACTGTGAAAATACCGAAAAGCCAGCGGCTGTTTTTGCTGAAAAATTTATTAATGTTTCTGATCATAAAAAAACCTTTATTTTATAATTAAAATTGCTTTCGTGAAATATAAACCTGTTTTTGCAATTTAGCAAGAGCAAAAACAGAAAAATATGCTTTTTTATTATATTTTTTTATCAATTTGGCTTTCTGCACCCTCTTTCAGTATTTTTTTGAAGATTTCAAGCCCCTCTTTTTCCGGATAGCTTCCATACAATTCACCGAAACGGAAAATTGCAATTTTCTCCCTGCCTCCGGCAATTCCCCAATCGGCATCACGTGCCTCTCCGGGACCATTAACGATACAGCCCATAACTGCAATTTTCCTGAATGGCAATTTACCAACGGAAATTTTCAGAGCATCTACGAAATTTTCAACCTCTTCAGCCAGAAATTTCAAATCTATCTCTGTCCTGCCGCAAGTCGGACAACTGACCAGCTCCGGCATCGCCTCCCGCAAAGTGCAGCTTTCAAGAATACTCACAGCTGTACGTACCTCTTCTATCGGAGGAGCAGTCAAACTGACCCGCAAGGTATCGCCGATTCCGGATAACAGCAAGTGTCCGATTCCGACAGCAGATTTTATCATACCTCTCCTCAACGTTCCGGCTTCGGTAATTCCGATATGCAAAGGATAATCATAGCGTTCAGAAAACTTTTTGTAAGCATCAAGTGTAACCGGAACGGAAGAAGATTTCAAAGAGACTTTTATATTGTGAAATCCATACTTTTCAAGCAATGCACACTGAGATATAACACTGGAAATCAATGCTTCAGTCATTGCCGTTTCCGGAGAATCAAAACGTTCACAGTATTTTTTGAGAAGTTGCGCATCCACACTGCCGGAATTTGCACCGACACGGATAACAGCACCGCAATCAAGAGCTTTATAAGCAATAGCTTTCACCATTTCTTCACTTTGCAGATTACCTGGATTTATGCGCAGTCCATGCACACCGCTTTCAAGTGCTTTGAGGGCAATCCGACCGTCAAAATGCACATCGGCAATGACAGGAATCGGACTTGCTTCCACTATTTCATGCAATACTTCAGCCGCGCGCATATCAGGAGCGGCAAGTCGGATTATTTCACATCCGGCGGCGGCAAGTTCATTTATCTGCGCCAGACTCTGCTCTGCATTTCTGCTATCCGTATCACACATACTCTGGATACGGACTGGATTATCACCGCCGAGCAAACAGCCGCCGACATTGAGAACTCCGGTTTTTCTCATTTTTCGATCTGCTCTGTTTTTTCAAATTTATCCCGCAATGAACTCGGAGCCAGACGGAGCAGGTCAAAGAAACTGACATACAGCATCAGCAGCACAAGCAGTCCGATAAAAATATATGAAAGTACCGCAACAATACATTTTGGAACCGGCTTACGGAAAATTATTTCAATCAAAGCGAAAACTATATGTCCCCCGTCAAGCACCGGCAGCGGCATCAGATTGAAAATAGCCAGTGCAAAACAAATCACCACGACAAAATAAATTCCGGTCATAATACTTGACTGATGTACAGCATTGAATAAAGTATCTGCAATTCCGGCAGGACCGGACATGTGACGGAGCTGAATCGAACTTGTCTCTTTAGTCAAGCCGACCATGTTTCCGACGGTAGTCAACAGACCGCGCAAGGATTTGAAGCTCATAT
This sequence comes from Lentisphaeria bacterium, assembly GCA_017505415.1. Classification (GTDB taxonomy): domain Bacteria; phylum Verrucomicrobiota; class Lentisphaeria; order Victivallales; family Victivallaceae; genus RGIG5270. The sequence goes on from JAFVPG010000198.1 coordinate 6,265, forward strand.
CCAATGTTGCATAAAACTGCTGGATCGGATCAGGATAATCTTTCAAACCTATGGCAAGACCGACAGTAAAAAGACGCATCTCCTGCGGAACAACAGAAATTTCCATAAATTCATTGCCGCGTTTAATACCGAGAATGACTTCAGTGCCTTTATTGGCTTTTGAAAGTTCCATATATTTTTCAATACTGTCAACAGCGATATTATTCCATTTCTCAATAATATCGCCACTGCGCAAACCGGCTTTGGCCGCCGGCATATAAGGATTGAGTTTGCCGACGGTCATCGGCATTTGCGGAACATAATTAAATCCGAGCAGATAACGTTTTTCCGGAGAATTATTTTTTATTTCAAAGGGGATGACTTCACATTTGACAATTTTGTCCTCCCGTTTGACCTCGAAAATCAATTTTTCCGCACCGCCGTAAGTTATAAACTGAAAAAAGTCACTGTAATCAGTAAACTTCAATCCATTGACAGATACAAGCAAGTCTCCGCGCATAATACCGCCCTTCTCTGCCTCTGAACCTTTTTCCGGATAAAGTTCTATCGGAATATCAGGTTCAAAAAACGGCCAGGCGATTTTTTCATATTTCAAATTTCCGGGAGCATTGGGATTGACTTTGGGAGTATAACGGACTGTCTGCAGTTTTCCGTTACGCTCAACTTCCAACTCAACCTCGCCGATGGAGAGCAGTATCTCTTTGGCAAATTCCGCCCATGTCATGCGGAACTTTCTGCCGTTTATCCTGACAATTTTGTCACCTTTGCGCAAACCGGCGGTATATTCAGGAGAATTTTCCACCACAGAAGCAACTGCTATCTCACGCATTTTCGGAGAATCCTGCGGAATGCCGATCCACCAGACCAGACACCCCAGCAGCAAACCGTAAATAATATTGAAAAAAGGTCCGGCAAAAGCCGTTACAAGGCGATCAAACGGTTTGGCTTGCGGCAGGACAGTTCCGTCAGCAGCTTTTATCTCCTCCTGTGCTGAATCCACCTGCGGCAACTCAACATAACCACCAAGCGGAAGCCAGCCGATGCGGTATTCGATACCGTTTATTTTTTTGCCCCATATCTTTTTGAAACCAATGGAAAAGGCATCAATATGCAATCCCCTCCACTTCGCCGCCAGAAAATGTCCGAGTTCATGCACAAAAACACATGACCCGAAAAAGAAAATCATGAAAATAAATGCTCCCGCCATTGACAGATAATCCAATATAGTATTCCAAACCATTTTTCACCTCTCTTTCACAAACTTTTTATTATCTCACCGGCAAACATTCTGACTTCAGAATCTGCGGCACAAATTTCGTCAATACTGTTCAATTCTGCCGCCGGTGTACGCTCCATACAAATTTTAACAATATCCCATATTTCAGTAAATTTTATTCTGCCTTCAAGAAAATTCTTTACAGCAACATCATTTGCCGCATTCATTACCAGCGGCATATTTTTTCCTGTCCTCAATGCTTCTCTGGCAATATCTATCGACGGAAACAATTCATTATCAACATTTTCAAAATGCAATGATGAGATTTTCGCCAAATCCAGCGGTTCAACTTCACTGTCAAATACATCCGGATATGACAGTGCATACTGCACCGGAAGTTCCATTGAAGGATTCGAGAAAAGTCCGACCATAGAATTATCTTTGAATTCTACAAGTGAATGAATTATTCCCTCAGGATGAATTACCACTTTGATATTTTTCTCCGGCACTTCAAAAAGAAATTCCGCCTCAACAACCTCCAACGCTTTATTCATAAGCGAAGCAGAATCAATCGTGATCTTGCGCCCCATTGACCAAACCGGATGCTTTAAGGCATCTGCCACAACTGCAGCTTGAAGCTGTTGAGCATTATATTTACGGAACGGACCGCCGGAACAGGTCAATACCAGAGATTTTACATCCTGCCTGGGATGAGCGGCAAGGCATTGAAAAATTGCAGAATGTTCACTGTCGACCGGGATTATTCTGCCGCCGTATTTTTTGGCAGTATCCATAATGAGTCTGCCAGCCATAAGCATAACTTCCTTACTGGCAAGAGCAACAGTTTTTCCACATTCAAGAGCTTTAAGAACCGGCATCAGAGCGCCGTTGCCGAGGATTGCACAAATGACAATATCTGTATCATCTGCGCACACACAATCAATTATTGCCTCATTGCCGCTTTCAACTTTGATGCCGGACGGAGCCTCAGCTTTCGCACGTTCTGCAAAAGCCTCATGAGCAATCACCGCCTGCGGAGCATGCAGTTGTGATGCCTGATGAAAAAGCATTTTATAATTTATATTGGCTGCGACAGTCTTTACCGCAAATCTGTCCTGATGGAAAGTCAGAACTTTGCAAGCATTCTGACCTACTGAACCGGTACTGCCGAGTAGAACGATATTTTTTTTCATTTTTTTGACTCAAGCATTATTGTTACCGGCCCCATATTGCAGAAATCGACTGCCATTTCTGCTCCGAAAATTCCGCATCCGAACTCGGTCAGCGGATAAGTCTGCAACTCTTTTTTGAACTCTTCATACAAATTTTCCGCATATTCAGGAAGAGCCGCATCACTGTATCCCGGACGGTTGCCTTTGCGGCTGTCGGCATAAAGAGTAAATTGTGAAATTACCAGCGCACCGCCGCCTATATCCAGCAAGGAACGATTCATTTTCCCCTCATCATCATGAAAAATGCGCAAATTTACGGCACGGCGGGCAAGATATTTCACATCCTCGATCGTATCACTGTGCGTAACTCCAAGCAGAATAAGGATACCATCATGATCAATATGCCCGGTAACTTCACCATCCACGCTCACTTTTGCATGAGAAACACGCTGAATCAAAGCCCGCATCAGTTCTGTCCTCCGGTACGGATAAGTTTCAAAAATTCCTGTCTGGTTTCAGCCTCTTTGCGGAAAGATCCGATCATGGCACTGGTGGTCATCACAGAATGCTGTTTCTCAACTCCGCGCATCTGCATGCATAGATGCTGGGCTTCACAGACGACCCCCACACCTTCAGCATCGACACACTCCATGATCGTATCTGCGATCTGGCGGGTCATTCGTTCCTGAATCTGCAAACGGCGGGCAAACATATCAACAATACGGGCAATTTTGCTGACTCCGAGAATTTTTTTATTCGGGATATAACCGACATAGCAGCGGCCGAAAAACGGCAGCATGTGATGTTCGCACATACTGAAAAATTCAATATTGCGTACAATGATCATATCATCTGACTCGGCCTCAAAAATTGCACCGTTAACAACTTCATCAACTTTCTGATTGTATCCTCTGGTCAAAAACTTCCATGCTTTTTCGACACGTTCCGGAGTTTTTACAAGTCCTTCACGTTCAGGGTCTTCACCGATTTCAATGAGAATATCTTTAATTTGCTTTTGCATCTTTGGATTCCTTTTTCAATTTATCAATACTTTTCAGCGGTACAACAGTATTGTCTGCACCGGAATTTTTCTTACGCGGAATAAATTCACCCTTTGCATCACGCTTGAAGCGGAGCAGCTGAACACGGATTATGCGGTCGTAAGTCTGAGCAGTTCCGAAATTTTTATTCCGGATACTGCCATATCCGCCTCCGAAATCTTTGCTGATTTCATCCCATTGTCCGCCGTCATAAGTAGCATCAAGTGAAGTTCTGAGCGGTGATGTCTGAACTACTCTGCCGTCAGGCACGACACGCATCCCCAACAGCAAAACACCGTCAGCACCGTTTTCACCGGCACGTTCAACAATGCGTTTCATCATATCATCGTATGAAAATTCGGTATAATTTCCTTCAGTCTGACAAACTCCGATAACACTGTATTCATACGGAATTTCAACAGCTTTATCATACTTTCTGACCTCATCGACCGGCGGAAAAGTCTCCGTCATAACGCAATCAACACTCATACAGCCGCAAAGCATCGTCAGCAGCATGCTTTTCTTTTTGCGTTTTTTACTGATTTACATTACTTTTGCACCCGAATTCGAGAGATAAGCCGAATATAATCGAAATAATAATCAAATA
>JAFVPG010000019.1 GCA_017505415.1 Lentisphaeria bacterium
ACTTTTGAAGCAGGATGGAATACTTCTGTCGATTTATTCGAACAAGATGAAGTTTTTACTGTCCCCAATGGGTACAAAGCCAGGTATACCGTTCGCGATGCAAACGGGAAAGAAACTGCCATTGAAGGGAATCTGATGGCAGGGGAATACCGTTTGCATGATGGCTATGTAGAGAAAAAGACAGACAAAGGCTGGATTAAGCCAAAACGATTTCAAGAACCATTTGTTAATTTCAAGGATAAATGAAAATGGAATGTCAAAAAATCCGTGATGAATTTTTAAAATTATATTCACAAGAAGAGATTTCTTTGATTGAGAAACTTAATACCTTATTTTGCAAATGGAACGAGGCATTAGCAGAATATCGAAAAGACAACAAAGATTTTGCCGAAAATTATCCCAATGATTACAAAGAAATTGTGCCTGACGGTTTTTATCCGAAGTATCTTTCTCAAAAGCTAAAAATTTTATTTTTAGGACGGGAATCATACACGATTGAAGGACGCAACTATATTGATTTATTTATTGACGATTATCTCGTGGGAAAAACAGGCAAAAATCATTCAAAATCAATCAACAGCAGGGCATTCCACCGGCGGTTGATTCAAGTTGCTTACGGTTTGCTTAACGGAAAAAATTGGGATACCACTCCTTACGCAAAAGAGATTTGTACAAACAAAGGTATATTTGAAAAAGTAAGTTTCGCTTTTATGAATCTCTCCAAGTTGAGCAATAATCTTTGTGACAGTGAGACTACTAATACAAATTGGGCATTGGTCAATGCATCACTCGATATATCTCTGAATTACTGCAAAAATTTCATTTTAGAAGAGGTGAAATTGCTTGATCCCGACGTTATTGTTTGTATGTACTGGGGAAAAGATATCATTGAGAGAATTTTTGGCAAAGGTTCATTAAAGGGTGATTCTGAGAAAGATTTTGCATACAATCTTAATATAAATGGCCGGGATAGATTGTTTTTACACTCCTGGCACTTTTCAAGTTCAAAAAAAGAAAAAGAATGTATCCATGATCCAATCGTTGAGGCTTTTAGAACATTTAATGAAGACAATAAGATGCCAGAGAAGTTGGATTCTTTTTACGAAGCAGCAAAACAACACATGCTTCAAAAGTAACCCTGCATTTTTAACATGTGCATTTGACACTGATTGCCCCGCTGAACTCTTCGTTTGGGAGTTGGTAGTAGTGGGCGTGGACTTTACGCAGGAATGTTTTTAGTGTACATTCCTGCGTAAAGTTTTTTTATCTCTCAAAAATTTCCGGTTGGTGCTTCATAAGCTTGCGGTGCTGGTTGGGGTAGAGTTGCTCCAGATCACAGTGGATGGCGAACTGCGGCTGTTTTTTCAGCAGCATATCCCAATAGTGGTTGGGTTGTTTTTCCACTTTTGACCAGTCAAAATAAATTTCAAACTGCGGCTGAAAGGAGAGTAAACTGAACCAGTTGCCGATAGAAAATTTCGCATTGATTTCATCCCAATCAATAAATTCGGCGTATTCCGGTAATTGAGAGAGCAAACAGGATTTTTCCAACGAAGTCAAAAAAGCGTATAAATCGTGCGCTCTGCCTTGAGGAAACATCCGCTGGAAAATTTCCGGAGCACGGTATGCCAGGATCATCAACTCCAACCGGCTGACGCTTTCCCAATGGCAATATTTTTCAAACTGCGGCTGTTTGGTGAGCAGTTGACTCCATGGCAGATCACAGCGGTTGCACAATGCAAACCACCAGGAGTTATCGGGGGCAAACTCCGGATATTCTGCCAACAGCAGGAACCAATATATCGGATCTTCGCTTTGCTCCAGAATTTTGATTTCTTCCGCACTTGCATTTTCAAGTTTAGCTTTCAATTCTTCAACTATTTTCATTTTCTTCTCCGCAAAATCAGGGATTAGCAGTTTCAAGGATAATATTTCCGCAGCGGGTACATTTTCTGCATCGCATGGTGCTACTGAAGCCCATCACCACTGATTCCCCGCCCATTATGGGACTGATGCACATACAGTATCTGCCGGTACTGCGTTTGTACTGGGCAATAAAAAGTCTGCGGTTGTAATCTCTTGCATTTTCTCCCGGAATCTTTTCAATAATCATTTTTTTTCTCCTGTTTTTTACGCGACACCATATCGCGTTTCCAATATCCATACAGCAAAAAGCGTGCCAAGTGTGATTTGAGCGGAATCAGACAATTTTATTGTTCACATTTTGCAAGCGTTTGTCAAAATGTGACACTTGAACACGTTTTTTCCAGCAAAAAATCAAGTTGGCACGCTTTTTGCTGTATGATTGGCAGAACAAAAAAATGGAGGTGTGTATGAATGATTTGCTATTGAGAGTGCTTGCAGTGGTATTGTCCGGAGTTTCACCGGAGCCGTTGGAAGAAAAGGTTGTACCGTTTGAAAAAATGCCCGCTGAATGTGCAGCGGTTTACGATGGGGATATCCGGCAGTTCCGGCAGGCAACATCGACCGAAGTGATTTCT
>JAFVPG010000020.1 GCA_017505415.1 Lentisphaeria bacterium
ATTATAAAAAAACGACACCAATAAATAAGTTTTCTTAAAACATTTTATAATCATTTTTCAGATTATATAATTATATTTGCCTAAAAGTTTATCTTTACAACTTGAAATATTGCATAAAAAGAGTATATTCATGAGTATGTTTTTTAATACTGTAAAAAGGAGATCATTATGCGTATTTTAAGCGGTATCCAACCATCCGGAATCCCTCATATCGGTAATTATTTCGGTATGATGAAAAATGCAGTAGAACTGCAAAACAAAGGAGAAGCTTTCCTCTTTATTGCCGATTATCATTCACTGACTACCAATCCCGATGCAGAAACTCTGCGCGGTAACGTGATAAATCTGGCTCTCGATTTTCTCAGCTGCGGTCTCAATGTCAGCAAAACTGTTTTTTTCCGTCAATCTGACGTTCCGCAGGTTACTGAACTCATGTGGATTCTCAACAATAACATTACCGTAGGCTTCCTCGAAAGAGCCCACAGTTACAAAGATAAAACTGCAAAAGGTTTCGTTCCCAATAACGGACTTTTTTCATATCCGGTATTGATGGCTGCTGATATTCTGCTCTATCAGAGTGAACTTGTACCTGTTGGAAAAGATCAGAAACAACACCTTGAAATCACCCGCGACCTTGCAATACGCTTCAACAACACTTATGGTGATATTTTTACCATTCCAGAAGGATTCATTCCTGAAACATCTGCTGTTGTTCCCGGTACTGACGGTCAGAAAATGTCGAAGTCTTACAATAATACAATTCCGATTTTCGGCAATCCCAAAGCTCAACGGAAAACCATTATGAGCATCGTATCTGACTCAACGCCAATGGAAGATCCCAAAGATCCGGATAAATGCAATATTTTTGCCCTCTATAAACTTTTCGCAACTCCGGACGAAGTTGCAGAAATGGCTGCGCGTTATCGTGCCGGAAATTACGGATACGGTCATGCAAAACAAGCTCTTTTTGAAAAAATGCAGGCATATTTCGCACCTATGCAGGAACGCCGCAATGAACTCGAAAAAGATATTGACAGTGTTTGGGATATTCTTCGTGAAGGTGCAAAACGTGCTTCTGTCGAAGCCGATAAAACTATGGAAAAAGTTAGAGCAGCTGTCGGTTTGCGCTAATTTATATATCTGAAAGGAAAATAAAATGAATTCTGCATTGGAACAGACATTAAAAAAATTCGGTCAAGACCAGCTTTTGAGATTTACAGCTTGCGCAACCGGTGAAGAAAATTCCAACCTTGAATCTGAATTGGAAAAAATCAATTTTCCGTATCTTGATAAACTTATCAAAGATTACGTCTTGAAAAAGCCGGAAATTTCTATTCCTGACGATCTCGCCCCTGCCCCGTATTTTCCGTTGATACCGGAAACTGCAGAACAGAAAGAATTTTATGACCAGGCTGAAAAAATTGGAAAAAATCTGATTTCAGAAGGCAAAGTAGCATGTCTTACGGTTGCCGGCGGTCAGGGAACTCGACTCGGTTATGATGGTCCCAAAGGAACTTATCCCATAGGTCCCGTTTCCGGACGTTCTCTCTTTGAATATTTTGCTCTCTCCATCCGTCGTAATGAAATCAAATACAATACCAAAATTTCATGGTACATCATGACCAGTTTGTTGAATAACAGACAAACTGTGGATTTTTTTGCTGAAAATAAATATTTCGGATTGGACAAAGAACAAATTTTCTTTTTTGTTCAAGGCACAATGCCCGCTGTTGACTATCAGGGAAAACTGCTGATGAGTTCAAAATCCTCTCTTTGTCTCTCTCCGGACGGTCACGGTGGTACACTTCTGGCGCTGAAAAAATCCGGTGCATTAGATGATATGAAATCAAAAAACATAAAATATCTCTCTTATTTTCAAGTTGATAATCCTCTGGTTCCGGTTCTTTCTCCACGATTTATTGGTTTGCATGCTCTTGAAAATTCAGAGATGAGTGCAATTATGCTTGCAAAAAACAACGCATTTGAAAAACTCGGAAATTTCTGTGTAAGCAACGGCAAACTGCAAATCATTGAATACAGCGACCTGCCCGATGACCTTGCCCAGAGCGTTGACGAAAACGGTAAACTCCGCTTTATCGCCGGCAGTCCGGCAATTCATGTCATCTCAAGAGAGTTTATTGAAAGACTTACCGCCGACGGTACCCTCTCCCTCCCCGCTCATCGTGCAGACAAAAAAGTTCCTTATATTGATGCTGACGGCAATCCGGTAACTCCGGAATCACCCAATGCAGTCAAACTTGAAACTTTCATTTTTGACGCTTTGCAGCTGGCTTCAAAAACAATGGTCCTTGAAGGCGACCGCAAAGAAGTTTTCGGTCCGACCAAAAATGCCACCGGTGTCGACTCTGCTGAAAGCTGCCGTGAAATGCTCATTGAACGTGACTGCCGCCGTCTGGCTGCCGCAGGAGTTAAAATTCCTTATGATGCAAACGGCAAAATTGCATGCAAAGTAGAAATATCCCCCCTCATAGCGGTCGATGATGAAGATGTCTTTGAATATGTCAAAGCAAAAAATATTACAACAATCCAACAGGACAGCTGTGAGGTTTTGAACTGAAAATGCTCTTCACTCCGGAAAAAAATTCTGACGAAGAAATCAAAGTATCATCTCCGGTAAATTCATGGAATTTCGGAGCCGGACGTTTTGTCCCGCAGGAAGAAACTACTTCAACATTGATCCGTTACACATGGATTCTGGTTCTTTCTACAGCATTGCTGACTTTTTTCGGGTTGACAATGATTTATTCAGCTTCATACGGCAGTGAAGCGATGCGTTATTTCAAAAGTCAGATATTCTGGATTTTTGTCGGGCTTGCCGGCGGGACATGCGCATACTATATCGGGTACAAAAAACTGGTGCAGTGGAGTCCTTTTATGGTAATCGGAGTTCTGATACTGCTGACTGTGGCATTTTTTTCCAAGCCGGTAAACGGTGCGCACAGATGGATATTCATCAGATTGCCGGGCTTGAGCATGAGCATACAACCGTCGGAATTTGCAAAACTTGTCATGGCACTTTTCGTGTCAGGATACTGTTCACAGAATTTCCGCACCCTGCCCTATTTTTTCAACCGTAACGGCTTGTGGAAAATATTTGCGATTTCAGGAATTGTGCTATTGGCTATTGTAGCCGGTCGTGACCTGGGAACTACAATACTTGTAGCTGCAATGATTGGACTGATGCTTTTTGCAGGCGGCATGCCGATCAGATACATCATAATACCAATAATATTATTGATATTGGGCGGTATATACATTTACTATTTTGATGCAATGCGGTTGTCACGGGTAGTGACATTTCTTGATCCGCAGAAATATCAAAAAGACGGCGGCTATCAGCTGTGGATGTCACTTATGGCACTCGGGTCCGGCAGTTGGACTGGAATGGGATTTCTCGGCAGCAGGTTCAAAGCAAAATATCTTCCGGAACAGCATACAGACTTCATTCTCTCTGTTGTTGGAGAAGAGATGGGATTTCTGACTTTACTTTTTCTGGTTATCGGCGGTTATGTGATTTTTGTTTTTTCCGCACTTAAAATAAGTTTGAATGCGAAAAACAAAAACGGCATGCTGCTGGGGTTCGGGATAGCATCTTTTATTGCGTATCAGGCGATAATAAATATTTCTGTTATAGCAGGACTTGCGCCAACCAAAGGAATGCCCGCACCGTTTATCAGTTACGGCGGCAGTAATATGGTGGTTTGCATGACTTCAGTCGGAGTTCTGCTTTCCATTGCAGCAAGCTCAATCAATGAAGATTACAATTTACCCTTTTGGCAAAAAGCAAATACTTTGTTCAAAAAAATATTCAGGCATAAAAAATGAATAAACTTGATATATTAAAAAAAAGAGCCTTGATATACAAGGCATTGCGTAATTTTTTCGATGAACATGACTTTATTGAAGTCACAACCCCTACTGCTCTCAACGAAGCAGCTCCGGAGGAGTTCATTGAATCTGTCTTTTGTTCAAACAAAAAACTTCTCAGATGCAGTCCTGAACTGGCAATGAAACGTCTTCTTTGTTCCGGCATGGAGAAAATATATCAAATCGGGCCATGTTTCCGGGCTGACGAATTCGGCTCACGGCACCGTGAAGAATTTACAATGCTGGAATATTATCAAACAGGAATTGATTACATGGAAATGCTTGAACTTACCGCACAAATGGTTCAGGCAGCAGGCAGAGTCATGAATCCGGATTTGCAATTCTGTTATAAAGGGAAAAATTTTTCTCTGGCTGAAACTCCGGAAATAATCACTGTTGCAGATGCATTCTTGAAATATACGTCAAAAACATCCTTTCAAGCAGATATTGACGGCGATTTTGACGAACTTATGGTTTGCAATATTGAACCTAATCTCGGCAGAGGCCGCATGACATTTCTGATTGATTATCCGTCAAACCGGGCATCACTATCCCGTTTAAAAGCAGCAAATCCGCAAGTTGCTGAACGTTTTGAACTTTATATTGAAGGAATGGAACTCGCCAATGCTTTCGGAGAACTTACCGATGCAAAGATCCAGCAGGAACGTTTTGATGCTGCAAGAAAATTCAGAGCCGCAAATAATATGAAAGAATACCCCCCTACCCCGAAATTCTTTCAGGCATTATCTGACGGCATGCCGGAATCATCCGGCTCTGCATTGGGAGTTGACCGTCTTATCATGGTTCTTACTGATACTCCTGATATTGCAGATGTCATTGTTGAAGATTGATCAATAGCGGTTAATGACCGCAGGAGATTCAGCACTTATATATAACAGCCGGTTTAAAAAATCCTGAATCATCTGTTCCTGTTCCTGCGGCAATTTCTCATCGGGAGCGAAAAATATCTGATCGCCTAAAACGTCAAAGCCGACATACTGCAAAATCCCCCGGTGTATGGGATTCAGAATTTCACGGATATTTCCATGAATTCCACCGGGGCGGAAATGATCTTCATCATCTTCGGAAATTATGGATAACAGACTTCTTTTTCCACGGAAAAAACCGTTTTCATAAATATTTATACCTCCGTAAATCCTGCCGAGCGCAAAAGTTTTGTCCACATATCCCTTTAATACCGCCGGCATCGAGAAATTGCGTAAAGGAAATTGCCACAAAAGGAAATCACAATTTTCAAGTTTTTTTATTTCCCGTTCAATATCCGGATGAAAATTTCCCTTTGCCGATGCTATACGTTCCTCTTTTTTCTGACAGAAAAAATCTCTGTTTGAACATGTTTGAAAATTTTCACGGCCGGAAACCGGATTGAAATTATCCGGTGTAAGCTCAGTAACTGCAACATTAAATCCGTTCTGTTTAAAAAAATCACGCTCTTTCAAAAATAAACGATGATTGAAACTGTTGACATCATCAAAATAATGCAGAATAAAAATATTCATAAAAAAATCTCCTGTTTTTTATTTTATCTGTTGAACAATACAGCATGAAAAATAAAAAACAAGAGAGGATGTCGATAATAAAAAAAGTAACTTTTGCCGGGAATTGGCAATTTTTTAAGGCTCTATACTAAACATTGACTGATAACTTAAAAAAAATTGTGGGTTTCGGGGTATATTATTTTGCGCAAGCAAAATACGTCAATACCCAAATGTGTCGAAGTCCGGTTTTAATATTATTCAGCGTTTTTGCAATTTCAAAACAGCATGTTTTTCAAAAAATCCACTCCGTTTTTTCATATTTTCTGCACTGCCGAAACTGCATGCAATTATAGATTTACGAAGCGGCACATGCATAAAAGCATTATCACTTATGAATTCGGCAATAAATTTACTGTTTTCAAAAATAATATTTTTTTTATCGCTGAACGAAAGCCCCTTTTTCATATCAAAAGTTTTTCCGTCAGCAATGACTTTTTCAAACGGATTTTCATAATACCAGCCGATATTGAAAAAACTGTTGAATCTGACATTTGCATTATCAGATACTTCATACTTGAAAATCATTTTTACAGACGGAGATTTTTTTTGGAACTCATAACGGCATATGACTTTGACTCCGGCTGCCGGTGTAATAAGCGGTGTCAGATTGCGCCAATAAGTGCCTGTTAATTCAATAATGAACTCTTTTTCAGTATTAACAATTATATTTTCTGCAGCACGGCGTTCTTCAAATAAATAAAATTCTTTACCATTTGAAACTGCCGTATCCCGGAAAAGAATTCCCCCCGCACTACTGCTGTCAGCAAAAGTAAAACTGCCTGGAAACATTGCCCCTTCGATAAAAGAACAACTCCAATAATTATTGGTTATCGTCCAGCTTTTTGATATTTTATCTTTTTTGCCCATTGGCGCACCATAAAGTGCCGCAGTACAAAAAAGAATCAGTAATAAAATTTTTTTCATTTTTTACCCTCCGGAATCCATCTCCAATTTCTGAAATTACAAACGGAACCTCCGTTCAATTTGAAAAATATTTTATGTTTTCCGCCGATTTCCCCGATTGATTCAATACGGTATTTCCGGTAATCGTTCCAGCTGGTCGTCAGTACATTTTGACGGTCAAGCACCATATATCCGACTTTTCGGCCTCTGTCCGGATGTTCCAGATAGATTTCAATGTTGCCGCCTCCGCTGTAACTCGGCGCAGAAAGCTCAACTTCAAAAACACCTTTTGAACTCTGTTTGAAATCACCTGTTCCGGCATAGAAAATACCGTAAAAAACATTGTCCAATACCATCAGATCTTTATTTACTCTGGCACCAAGAACTATCGGAGATGCTGCAGACTGCTGCCATTTTTCCGCATCGAAAATTTCAGTATCGGCAAACTGCATTCTGTCCATTCCGAACGGATCTGTTTCTGAATATGTATTCTGAATTTTTTTGAAATATTCAGCAATTTTATTCAAATCAACTGCATTTTGACTGTCACCGTAAATGCGGAGTTCACATCCGTAAGGTTCAAGTTCAAACTCTCCGGCTTTTCCTGAAACGGATGAAGAGTTGAAAATTTTCAACAGATTTGCAGGTTCATTGACTATCCTGTTTTTCTGCGGCATTTCAGTTGTATTTATCAAAATAAGCACAGTACAATCATTATATTTCCAGCTGGAAACAATCACCGGCAGAGTTCCGACGTTTTTAGTCCCATGATTGCCCCATTTGGTATAAATCTTCGGCATCGGCTCTGCAAATTTTATTTCCCTCTGCATCATTCCGCAGTTGAAAACATCAATAACTGCATACCGCAGAAACATTAATCTTTTCAAATAACGACGGAAAATACCTCTTGAAGGTGAACAGAGCTGAACTATACCGAAATGTCCGATTTGTTCGCCTTGAGCAACTTGCACAGCGGCTTTGACGAACGGTGCTTTTTTGTCCTCTCCGGTAGGATCACGGCTGATGTACTGCGTACGGCCGGAATAAACCATCGCATGCAGCGGGATTTGATGATCATGCATCCATCGCCACGGGGTCAAGCCATCAACCAACCCTACACAATGTTCAGAATTATCTTCTGTCGTCATGATCGCATCTATTGAATTATCTCGCCAGTATTTGCGAATAGGAATAAATGCTTTTCTGTGTCCGTTAACATTCCAGCTCTTATCATCTTTTATTTTATGTCCGTGTTTATCAGAGTAACAAAGTATCGCTCTTGCCGCTCCGAGCTGGTCAATAAAACATCCGGAAATCCCCTGAGCAGTCAGCCGTGTAACCATATCAAACATATATTTACGGTAAATATCTGTATCAGGACACAAAACTGCACATGGTGCACCATAAGGTTCCATCTGGGCTGAACCGTCTTTTTTCAAAACCGCACCGGCGAGACCGTCTGTTTTGAATAAAGTTCCCTCCCCGCGGCAATCTTTGGTCGACCATAACCTGCCGTTGGTATAATTCAAAATACGAATGCCGTGTTTTTTCATTAATTTTGCATATTCAATATACTCAGTATTTGCACGGGGCAGCGGACAAAGGTGATGACCGGCTCCCCTCTCCCACCAGTACCAATGCTGAATGGTAAAAGGAAGTTCCAGATACTCACGCAATTTTATTGCCATATCCAAATCAGGTAAATGAAACATCAAAAGATCAAGAGTATTATTCCTGAACCATGCAGGAGTATCGGTTGCCGGCAATGTTTTACACCACCACAAAGCATTATTATCGGCAAGTTCTTTTCTGTAAATCAAACCGACATCATACCAATCTCCGTCAAATGCCTCAAACGCAGCATAACATCCGGATACGAAACTATTTTTCTTTTTCAAAGATTCATACGCGACTTCAGAATCAATATCCACCGCAGTTCCGTCAGAATCAATACGGTATGAATAATTTTTGACCCTGCCGAGCGGATCAGCGGGAGAAAAATACACTCCGCCCAAATTATCATATACTGCACCACACTGCATTGAGGTCATCATACGGGGATAAATGCCGGTATAAGTCACCTTATTTTTTACAGCATTCCTGTAAAGCAATCCCCCGGCTTCCGGCACAACAAGCGCAGTTTTTTCAGCATCAAGCGGCGCAATATTGAAGGATGGAAAAGTTACTTTATCCAATAACGTTGCATAAGTGTCTGAATTTATTTCCAGTGAAAATTCAACTCTTTTCCCGTTAAATCGCCAATTAGATTTACCATTTAATGCCGGAAAATCTTTTCTGGTATGACTGATTGAAAATTCAACAACTCCTTTTGTATTTTTATTCAGACTCAACTGATTTTTCAAATCATTCATAGTCAAAGTCTTTTTCTCATTGCCGCGCACGAAATGAAGTTTGAAAAAAGCATTGTTCCAATTCAGCAGCTCACGTTTATTTACAGTATCATAAAGAGACAGGACCCGTGCATTATCAGGCATGTCAAGTATGGTCAAACAGATTTTTTTGCCAAAAGAACGAAGATATTTATCTTTATTTTTAATTACCTCTTCCCATTTATAAAAACCGCTTTTGCACAAATTTACGCATGCAGAATGATGTTCCGGCGCAAGTTTTGCCGCTTTTAGAATACTTTTCTGTTCAGCAGTCAACTCGACCGGTATGGGAAAATCAGGCTTGACAATATTTTTGTATTGCAAAGTTCTGGAACGGATTTCATTTTCAGTCAGAATACGGTTGAAAATTCCTCCACCGTAAAAATCTCCTCCGAAATTCCATATTTTTCCGAAAGCCGATGAGGTGGCAAACTCCATATTTGTTCCGCCATGCGGAAGTTTTATTTTAGGAAGTTTCTGATTTACAACAACTTTGCCGTCAAGATATATTTGCACCTCGGTCCATATTTCACCCTGATCAACTGCTTCATGATATTTGCATGTCATAGCAATATGATGAACGTTTTTATCTGTTTTTTCCGGAAAAATTGCATTGGACAGAAATGCTTTCTTATATTTCCTGCCATCATGAACAAGAAAATAAAAACATCTGCCGTAACGGGCAAGAACGAAAGAGCCAGGAAATTGAAAAAGTCCGTCATAATTCAGTTCTCCAACACTGCTCCCTGCCGGGGCGCCTTTGCGGCATATCAAATCAACAGTAAAACCTTTGGGCATATCAATAGCAGGAATATTACTTAAAACGATCTCTGTTGTTTTTCCGTCCATTTGCAATGCACTATCAGCAGAGATTTGCTTTATTCCTTTGACGATAACGACTGAATTATTTTTCAATATAGTATTATTTTTTAATTCTTTTGTATCAAATGTAACACTTGCGGCACTGTTTTGTGCAATTACTGGAAGTTTTTTCAAAAGAATATTATCAAATTTCATCACCGCATTACTGCCGCACTCAAGCACAACAGCGATACGTTCAGCCCGTAATTTTGATAAATCTATTTTAAAATTAAACTGCTTTTTTTGCGAAGTCAAAACTGCTTCATTATAAAATTTCAAATAAGGTTTTTCCGGCGGATAAGGAAATATCATCGCTCCGACTTTGAATTTTCCTTTGCCTGAAGCCTCAATATCCAGAGAAAAAATACTGCCTGACAAATGTCTGTCAGACAGCACCATTTTTGAACAGCGTCCGAAATTTTTACCATTTTTATTTTCAGCCTTCAACAACATTGCGCCCTGCTGATGCGTTAAAACACCATTCCAATATTTGGGCGAACTCCAACCTTCAGCATTTTTTGTAAAATCATTTTTCAAACGCACATCCGAGGCACAGAGAATACTGCAAAACAAAAATATCAAATTTAAGCAGATACTTTTCATATCTTGATTTTTTCTCCGCTTGCACTTAATGTAAATTCAATTTCCATAGGCATATCATGCAACTGTTGAGCAGTCATACTCTGAACATGACCGTCCCAGAAAGAAACATTGGCACGTTCTTCATGCAATCGCCAAATTCCCATACCGTTAGTTGATAAAGAATGGGTACTGTACCAGATATAATATGCTTCAGGTTTATTAGAAGTACCTGAAGTACAAATTGCAGCGTCAGCAATAAGAGCAAAACTTGAAGGCAGATAGACATTAGTCGGCCGTATTGCCCAATACGTTGAGTCAGAAGCTTTAAAACGATTTATCGCTCCGAGTTTTTCTATACGTCTGGCAAAAAATTCATTATCTGCAAGAATTCCCCACAAACCGTAAGTATTACGATTTCCATTACCAAAAGGTCCATTTGTACGATCAACGATATTCTGAACAGAAGGACACAACAGAGATTCCGGCTTGACATATCCATTGTCTCTATCAACAGTTCTACCGGTAAGAATAGATGCCCAGGTAGGAGTACTTGCATAATGAATTACATAACCGCCGTTATCATCAACATACATCAACATTCCCATGATAGTCTGTTTCAAATTGGAAGTACATACTGCTGAACGGGCTTTACTCCTTGCTTTATTCAACGCAGGAAGCAGCATTCCGGCGAGGATTGCGATGATAGCAATAACGACCAACAGTTCGATAAGAGTAAAACAACTTCCTATAATATAGCTTTTGTTATATTGTTTGAGGCTGTTTTTCATTTTTTTTCCTTTCTGGTAAAAATTTTTTCAGACTTGTCGGGCGTGTCTGACAGGTCGGATAACACAAAAACATAACTTCCTATAAGCTATTATATTATAGCACATATTACAAAAAAAACAATAGCTTTCATATATGATTATCAGATAAAAAAACAGTAATATCCGCTATTTTTTGCAAATAATTTCATCTCTCTTCTTTCAACTTCTGAAGAGCTTTGGCAAATTGATCTGTACAGG
>JAFVPG010000021.1 GCA_017505415.1 Lentisphaeria bacterium
CACGGCATTTTCTGCACGGTTTTTCAATAACTTCGCCTGTGCCGCGGCAGGCAGGGCAGGGCTGGCGCATGGTGAAAAATCCCTGGGAAACGGTTGTCTGACCTGAACCGCCGCAACGGGAACAGCGTTTTTTGGAAGAACCTTTTTCGCAGCCTGAACCGCCGCATTCATCGCACTGGACGAGTTTTGGAATTTCAATTTTTTTGTCAGCACCGTAAATTGCTTCTTCAAAAGAAATTTGCAGATCGTAGCGTAAATCATCGCCGCGCTGCGGACCTCTCTGCGCACGACGGCCGCCTCCGAAAAGATCTTCAAAAATTGAACCGCCGCCGCCTCCGAATACCTGACTGAAAATGTCAAACGGATCCTGATAAGCACCGCCGCCGCCACCGCCGCCCTGAAAGGCGGCTTCGCCGAACTGGTCATATTTGGAGCGTTTCTGAGGATCACTCAAGATTTCGTAAGCGTGAGATATTTCTTTGAATTTTTCTTCAGCTTCTTTATTGCCCTGATTTTTGTCAGGGTGATATTTGATGGCGAGTTTGCGGTACGCCTTTTTTATTTCATCGGCAGAGGCGTTGCGGCTCACGCCGAGTGTTTCGTAAAGATCTTGTGCCATAATTGCTTATTCCTGATTGTCGTTGTTTGAAGTTTCTTGAGCGGGTGCGGCTTCGTCAGCCGGGAAATTTTCTGAAGTGTGGTCGGATTCTTTGCCTTTTGAGACGATGACTCTGGCGGCGCGGAGCAGACGTTCACCCATTTTGTAGCCTTTTGTGACTTCTTTGATGATGAAGCCTTCGGGGACAGTATCGGAGTATTCCTGACTCATTGCATCGTGAAGTTCCGGATCGAATTTCTCTCCGGCGGTTTTCAAGGCGGAAACGTTAAGTTCCTCCATTGCGCGATCGTATTGCTGAATGATCATCATAATGCCCTGTTTGATGGCTTCGACGTTATCGGATTTTTCGATTGCCATTTGAGCCATTCCGAGGAAGTCGTTGACATTGAGGAAAGGTTCAAGCGCATTGGCTGTACCGCTGATGCGAGCATCGGAAATATCTTTGGCACTGCGGCGGCGGAAATTCTGATAGTCTGCCTGCATGTAAAGAATTTTTGACTCAAGTTCAGCAATTTTTGCATTGAGTTCTTTTATTTCATTTTTCTTATCTTTTTTTGTTTTTTTAGGTTCTTCGGCAGCGGGTGCATCTTTTTTGATGTCCTGTTCTTTAGTTTCGCTGTTTTCTGTATTTTTTTCCATAATGATTATCCTTTTTTTTAATATTTCTGCATGTTACTTAATATAACATACTTATTGAAAAAATCAAAGTATATTTTGTTAAATAATATGATTGCTTCTCTTGAAAAAAATAAAATTTGTGCTACATTGAGATATGATTCAAAGAAAGAGAGGTTTTTCTATGGCTACCAAAAACAGAAGTGTTTCTGAACTTTCAGGACGCAACAAAAAGTTCTACGATCTGCTGATGCAGTATCGTGAAATGGTTACGAATCAGATGAAATATCATGTCGAAGATGCTCTCAACAGTGATAATACTGATAAGAGGGGCGTGACAACTCACATGGCTGATATGGGCAGTGACAATTCCCGTCAGGAGATGGGACTTTCCATGCTCACTGAAGGCGGCAATGTGCTTCAGCTCATTGAAGATGCTTTGAAACGTATTGTCGACGGAGAATATGGCAAATGTCAGGATTGCGGTGAAGATATACCTGAAGCCAGACTTGAAGTCCGTCCGTATGCAGTTTATTGTGTAAAATGCAAAACTATCCGTGAGAAAAACGGCGGTTTCAATCCAAATGTCTGATTTTTTGAAAAAGATTTTTCAGCCGCTGATACCGGGGAGTGCAGGAGAATACAGGTATTTTGCTGTGTCCGGTATTTTGTGCGCTGTATTGATTGCTCTTGATCAATGGACGAAAATAGTTATTGAACGTACTTTTGCTCTTTATCAGTCAAAAGTTGTAATTCATGATTTTTTTTCATTGGTATATGTTACCAACAAAGGGGCGGCATGGGGAATCCTGGCAGGGAAATGGTATCTGCTGCTGGGGATTTCCGGTGCAGCGCTGCTTTGCTGTATAATTTTTTTCCGCAAAATAACTGAAAATTACCCGGAAAGAGTTTGGGCTGTGACTCTGCTGCTTGCAGGGATCATCGGTAATTCCATCGACCGTATCTGGCGCGGAGAAGTTGTTGACTTTCTGGACTTTTATGTCCGGATCGGTGATAGAGTAATGCATTGGCCTGCATTCAATGTTGCAGATATTGCAATTTGCTGCGGCGTAGGAATTTATGTTCTCTCCAATCTTATCCGCCCTGAAAAGAAAAAATCCTGATTTTCTTTTCTGCCGTAAAAATCTCTTTTGATATACAGTATAAGGGGCTGTTGCAAAAGTGTTTTGCGGGGAAAAAACCTTTATGAATAAAGTTTCTTTTCCCCGCACCCCTTTTTACAAACACTTTTATCAGGATTACTTTTATCATAACCAATAAAAGTAATCCATTTTTTATATTGAGGTAATTTCAAAAGTAATTCAAAAGGTTGTGTACTAAACATTGACTGATAATTTGAAAAAAATGAGGGGTTTGGGGTATAGTGAATTGCGATAGCAATGAGCGACAATACCCCAATGTGGCTAATCCGGCGGAAGATTTGATTGCTCATTCCATAAAAAAATGGAAGGAG
>JAFVPG010000199.1 GCA_017505415.1 Lentisphaeria bacterium
CCGAACAGAAGCCCATCGAGATCCCTGCTGACAAGGAGACCGTGAAGGAAGAAGCCAAGATCGAGGTTGGGGAAGAGAAGCACTTCGAGTTTGACGGTATAACCACCCCGAAAGATGCCGCAACAGCTCCCGCAACTCCACCGAGACGCATTCCGATAAAACCTGACATATTGACAGCAATGATACCCGGCATGGATTGACTGAACGCAACAGTATCCACAATATCCTCCGGTGTAAGATCTCCATGGGGCGGGGTGAAATATTTTTCAATCAGAGGAATCATAGTCAATCCGCCGCCGACACTTACAGAGGATATTTTTACAAAAGTCCAGAACAGCTTCCACAAAATACGGTATTTTTTCATAACAAATCTTATTTGGTTATTTTCAAAACAGGAGCATCAAGTTTGACCTGCGGCTGAAGTTCAAGCAGAGTATCTGAAGAAAATCTTTCATGACGGCGATTCTGATGGATATTTTTTCCGGCAGTATCCGCCGCTTTTCTGCCGCTGACAAAGAAATATACACCGCTGCCGATAAGCAGCAATATTATAACAATCAACACACAAAAAAGAGTAATTATATGACGGATCTTATCATCATTTTCCTCACTGTGTTCATAAAGAGTTACCACTTTATCCATATCGTCAGGCAGGTCTATTTCCATACGGGCGCGCACTTTGGAAGAGAGAGAAACGATCTCTTCTTCTGTCAGATGATAAACGCCGCCAAGTTTACGGATGTAGGCAATAACAAAAACTTCAGGCGGCAGATTATCATAATCTTCACGTTCAAGAGCGGCAAGGAAACTCTCTTTTATTTTCAATTCTTCTGCAAGATCAGCCAGAGAGACACAAACATCCTCACGCATTCTGCGCAGAGTATCTCCATAGTTTTCAGGATCTATCACCACATCCGGCCGGCGGATTTTATCAATGGTACGCACCTCTACAACAAGCTCCTCCTGAATATAATCCGCATTTGAAGCAAAAGGAATTTTCTCCTCATCGCTGAAGGAAAATACTTTTTCTGCAGGAGATTTTTCAGCATCGATCATTTCAGAAAGATGTCTTATTTCATCATCACTTATATTTTCCTGTCCAACTTCATTTACGGAAAAAATATCAGGATGCATCTCCTTTGAATTTATTTCTGTTTCAGCAGCATTTTCATCTTCATCTGCAACAGCAGTTTCAACTTTTCCGGCAAATTCATCCTGCTTATTGCCGTCCTGCAAATCAAAATCGTCAAAAAGATCGTCTGTCATATCATGCTCCGTCTATTTCATCAAAAACCAATACCTGCCGTTTATTGCCGCCGCTGCTCGGAGGTCCGATGATCCCGCGCTCTTCAAAAAGGTCGATCAAATCTGCCGCAGTATTATATCCGATTTTCATTCTGCGCTGGAGATAGCTGGTACTTGCCTGACGTGAGGAAAGAATAATTTCCAATGCCTGCAAAGTACGTTTATCGTCACCGGGCTGAGAATATTTCTGCACCAGCGGAGCATATTCCTGCGACAGAATATCATCCATCATTTCATCAAGTTCAGTACGGGATTCGCCGTTACGTCCGGCACTTGCTGCCAATTCATCTTCGGCTTGAGCTTCAGCTTCTTCATCCACAAGAATGGTATCATTGAATTCCTGCGGTCTCTGCATGGAGATGAATTTAACAATATTTTTAATATCTTCATCCTGAACCATTGCACCCTGAACACGTTCAAGTTCAGCGGCCCCCGGTCCAAGATAAAGCATATCTCCCTTGCCAAGAAGCATTTCACCGCCTTTGCGGTCAAGAATAACACGGCTGTCAACAACTGAACCTACACGAAAAGCAATACGTGTCGGCAAATTGGCTTTGATAACACCGGTAATAACATTGGTGGAGGGACGCTGAGTCGCTACCACGATATGAATACCTGCGGCACGCCCTTTGGCGGCAATACGGTTGATTGAAGTTTCAACCTCAACCTTTGCAGTCAGCATCAAATCTGCCAATTCGTCAATGATTATAACCAGCAGCGGCAATTTTTCCGGAACAGGTTCCCCATTACGGTCAACCTCATTTTCAGTTATATGACGTCTGTTGAAACCTTTCAGATTTTTAACTCCGACATCAGCCAGAATACGGTAACGGCGTTCCATTTCATTAACTGCCCAGCGCAGAGCAAGCGGAACTTTCTGTGCGTCATTGAGAACAGGGGTGATAAGATGCGGAATTTTTTCATAATCTTTGAGTTCAACGATTTTCGGGTCAACCATAATCAAACGCAGTTCATCAGGAGAAAATTTAAATAACAAACTCATAATGAGAGTATTCATACAAACACTTTTACCCGAAGCAGTCTGCCCGGCAATAAGCAGATGCGGAGCTTTTGCAAGATCAAGCATCACGGGTTTACCGGCGACATCTTTGCCGAGAGCTATCGGAATTTCCGCATCACTGTTGAGCCATGCGGCAGATTCCATAATAGAGCGGGCATGAACGGCGGAACTCTTGGTATTCGGCGCTTCAACACCGACAGCATTTTTGCCGGGGATTGGAGCAAGGATACGGACACTTGTCGCCTCAAGATTCATTTTTATATTATCTGTAAGCGAAGTTATTTTATCGACTTTGACACCCGGTTCAAGTGAAATTTCATAACGGGTAATTCTGGGACCGGTAATATGCTCTGTCACATGACCATCGACCTTGAAACTGTCCAGAGTTGCCTGCAAAACTTTTTTACGGCGCTCAATATCATTAATATCCTCTGTACCACTGTCATCACCGGCACTCAACATATTGATATTCGGACAGACATAAGCAGTATGAAAAACAGATTTTTTTCCTTTCTCCCCTTTTATGGTAACATTAACTTCCGGTTCAGCACTGTTAAGCTCCCCGTTCCAGTCCGGAGCATGCATCGCAACCGGAGTTTCAACATTTTCCGGAATAAGAGTTTCCTGAATTGCATCTGCCTGAAGTTGTTTTTCTTTTTCTTCCTGAAGTTTTTTCTCCAAAGCGGCTTTTGCTTCAGCTTCGGCCCGCGCACGTTCGGCTTCACGTTTTTCCTCAACTTTCTGCTGAACGTTTGCTTCATGGCGTTCTTTCATTGCCTGCAAAGCATCACGGATAGCAGAATTTTTGCCACTATCTGCTGCTTTTTTCGGTTCTGCAGTACTCTGCAGCAGCGATACGATCACTCTGTGCCAATCCGAGAGATAAACGATTATCATACCGCCAAGCAGCAGCAGATAACCGACTATTGAAGTTCCGACATAACCGATATATTTACGCAAAATTCCTGCCGAAACCGGCGGCACGACCTCTGCTCCAGGACCGGCAAGGAACTGACCTATCATCCCCCCGGGAATAGCCTGTTCGGGAGCGCCCTTGTGTCCGAGACCGAGCGCATCTGTAACATTTACAAAAGGCATCGGATTTATGGCAAAAAGTATAGCACTGCCCAATACCAGCAGCAATATCCCCGTCCAGTAAAGTTTCCGCTCCCACGGAATTTTCCACAGCAAATGACGTACTCCCCAGAGCATCAGCAGCAGAACAAGCACATAACTTGCAAGTCCTACCGCCCGGAAAGAGACCAGTGAGATTGCCGCACCGATCTCGCCGATGTAGTTGCGTATTATCTTACCGGCTTCAAAATCATCCGGAGAATATGATACTATCGAAAGCATAAAAAGCACGGAAAGAACAAATGCGAAAATATAACGCATTTTGAATTCCCGCTCTGCAACGGTTTTTTCAGTATTTTTTTCAGTATTTGTTGCCATATCAGTCTTTGAACAGTAAGTACATCAATTCATCTTTTTTAAGTAATCCTAAACGCCCTGCCGGAGCATTTTTCTCACAGTATGTCTGCACTGTATCCGCCTCAATTCCGGGGCCGCACATGGCAAACGGTACAGGTTCTGTTGTATGCAGACGCTTCAAAATAGGTACTGGATGGTCGGGCAGGATCACAAAGCGGACATCCTGACCTTCAAGTTTTTTCATAACTCTTGCCACCAGCCGTGAGTCAAAATCCTCAATCGCCTTTATCTTCAAATCAAGATCGCCAAGATGTGAAACTTCATCAATTCCTTCAACATGCAAATAGACGAAATCATGATCTTTCAATGCTTCGACTGCGGCATCGGCCTTGTTTTCATAATTTGTGTCAATAAAGCCGGTAGCGCCTTCAACTTCAATCACATCCATATTTGAACAGATACCGATTCCTTTGATAACATCCACAGCAGAGATAACAGCGCCTTTTCTGCCGTATTTTTCTTCAAATGCAGGGAATGAAGGCTTATACCCGGGACTCCACGGCCAGATACGGTTGGCGGGGCTTGCCTTGCCCTTATTCAGTGGATGATTTTCAAGGAAAACCCGTGCTTTTTCATACAAATCAAGCAGAAATTCAACTGTATATTCTGCATCTTTTGAAAGAGCTTTAAGCTGAATATCTTTTTCATTCAAGCCATGTGATGAGTCAGGTTTGGCATAATCAATATTTTTGCTGAATTCTTTTCCATGCAGGACAAGCAGATTTCTGTAACTTACTCCGGGATAAAAAGTTACCTTATCAGAACCGAATTCTTTCTGCAAATCTGCAATAATTTGAGAGCTTACCTCATTATCAATATGACCTGCGGAATAATCAAGAATTTCACCGCTGTCGCTGACAGTAATGATATTGCAGCGCCATGCGACATCATCATCTTTAAGTTCAATTTTCTGACTTACAGCTTCAATCGGACCTCTGCCGGGATAATTTTCTTCGGGGAGGTAGCCCATGACAGACATATTGGCAACATCACTGGAGGTCGGCAATCCATCGGGAAGTGTGCGAAAAAGACCGCTTGCTCCCATGCGGGCAATAGAATCCATAGCCGGAGTATTGGCATATTCCAGCGGAGTTTTTCCGTTCAATTTTTCCAACGGCTCATCAGCCATTCCGTCAGCGAGAAAGAGAATACTTTTCATTTTATTTTTATATCCTATTTTATTTGTATTAATTTTTTAAGCAGTTCCATGCGTTTGACAGGATCACTCTCCTGCCGCATAGCATCAGTCAACTGCTGTTGTTTCCGTTTCATAAAAAATTGCTGTAACAATAAGATACAGTCTTTCGTGATTTTATCAACATTTTTTTCAGAATTTTCTGAATCTTTCACACAAAGTCTGCTTATTTCCGGATTTTGCTCCTCATACAGCAATTCATTGAGCATTTTGTAACAATTCGCATGATCCCCGTAAAGAGCCTCATTTATCACCATACCGAGAGCCTTGCCGTATATTCCTGCCGTATCGAACATACCCTGCGGCAGAAGGTCAGCCATCTCTCTTGCCTTATCAGCAGAATTGAGAGCTATTTCCAATAAAAGCAGCATGGCAGAGATGCAGTTTGCCGGAAAATCCGTCTTTTTTTTCTGCTGTTCAAGTTTTGCCTCATCAACAGCAGTTCCGCTCATACGGCGGCTTTCAAAACGGTTTATTTTCTCAAGTTCAGCAAACATTGCCTCCATACTCAAATTAAATATTTCCGCCCCCTGCTGCAAATAAAGTTCTCTCGTCATCGCATTGTCAACAAGTTTTATCAAATTCAAATATTCAGATGCAGCCTGACTTCTGCCGTTAACAGAATTGAAATCATATTTTGCACGCATTGCCCCGGCAAAAAAAGTCAGCCAGCTTTCAGCTTTGCCAACTGCATCCGCAATCGCCTGACTCCCCTCATTTTTGAAAAGTTCATCAGGATCTTTGCCGCCGGGGAAATGTATTACTCCAATCTCCATATCCAGCGGCAGAATAAGTTCTATCGCACGTAAAATAGCTTTCTGTCCCGCACTGTCAGAGTCAAATCCAAGAAGTATTTTCTGTGTACTGCGTTTCAATATTCTCGCCTGCTCAACCGTAAATCCGGTTCCCTGCGGCGCCACTGCACAGGGAAAACCTGCACGGTGCATGGCAATCACATCAAGCTGTCCTTCACACAATATCGCCATCTCCATTTTGCGCATTTCCGGTCTGGCAAAAGGCAATGCATAGAGCAGATTTCCTTTCTTGAAAACCGGAGTTTCAGGGGTATTGACATAC
>JAFVPG010000200.1 GCA_017505415.1 Lentisphaeria bacterium
AAATTTGCAATCGGACTGGCAGTATATGAAAAAGCCAATCCGAAAATGCAGCAAGCTGCAATTATGCAGCCGTCTGATTCCTGGCAGGATTTTGAGGTAAAAGTCGAAGTTGGAACTAAAGTGAAACGATTTTTTATTTATTTCAATACCCACGGTACTGTTGAAATCGATAATGTTACCATCACACCCGCTCCCATTGAAAAAAAAACTTTTGACGGCAAAACTCAACAACTGAAAAACAAAAATATGTCTGTCACTATCGCCTCTCCCGAAAGCGGCGGCAGTATCATCAGTATAAAAAATCAGAATGGCAAAGAATTTGTCAATTACCCCCACGGAGGCATTTGGGAAATCCGCTTGAGAAAAATCTCATTCGCTCCCCGTGAGCCGGTTGTTCCACTCTGGTTCGATCCTGAACATAATGACGGAGTTCTGGATAATAATGATGAAGAAATTGTTATACGTCCCGAAAATCTCAAAAATACAAAAGTAAAAACTGTAAAAAAAGACGGTATTATCACTTATCAGTGGTCCGGAATTGATATAGAAAATGAAAAAAATGCTTTGGATGTCACTGTAAATTACCGTTTAGATGGAAAAGGGTTCTGCCTGATCAACGGCAACTTTGAAAATCGCTCCAGAGCCTATACTGTATACTACTATATTCTGCCAAGAGTCAACGGAATCGGAGGAATTGACGATAAATTTGCAGATGACTACCTTGCAGTACCGCAAAATAATGGACGTTTGATCAATAATCCCATAGAAAAAGGGCTGCTGCACGGCAAATCGACTTATATTAATCCCAATGCGGCAAGTCACAGTTTGCAGACAGACATTTATTACAATAATGGAAACGGATTCTATTTCGGAACATTTGATCCGTTGATGTATGCAAAACGTTATCAGATAACAGCAACAGAAAGTTCCCGTATCAATTTTGCAGTATTGAATGTTCCGGACAATATGAAAAAAATTCCGCAAAAATGGGCAATGCCTTATCCTGCATGTTTCAAAACATTCAAAGGTGACTGGTTTGACGGATGTATGATTTACCGGGATTGGGCATTGAAGCAGCCGTGGTGCAGTCAGGGACCTTTGATTTCACGCAAAAGTGTGCCTCAATGGTTCAAAGAATCAGATATGATTTCCAATATTCCGGTTCCACGCATGAAAGATTCTCTTGCCAACACTCAACGTATGGTAAAAGATATTTCAAAATTTAATATTACTGCTCAAACTTTTTATTGGGGACTCGACAATACACATTTTGATACATTGACACCGGATCGTTTCCCTCTGACGGAATTGGATAATAAATTTCTTGATTTTACGAAAAAAAACAATATCAAAACAATAGCTTATTTGCAGGCAACCGCATGGAGCGACATCAGCAAAAAATTTCTTGCAGATCCGGTCAAAGCAGAAAAAAATCTTGTCCGCAACTATTACGGACAATCAATTTACTGGAACCTGAAGAAAAAACAATTCGGCAGACACCGTATTGCATTTCCCGGAGAATATTGGAGCACCACTATTGGCGATGTAATTGAACAAATGGCCAAAGCCGGTTTCAATGGAGCTTATATGGATTCAGGAAATCATGCCGGTCATTATCTGAACTTTACAGAAGCCAACCCGAAAGAATCCGGAGGCGGCATTGGATATATTCACGGAGCGCAGAAATTTCTAACTGCATTGCGTGAACGCGCACGCAAAATAAATCCTGAATTTGTATTTACTTCAGAAAGTTTCTGGGAGGGCAATATTGCACATCTTGATGCATTCTGGGTAATCAACAATAATTCGGCATGTCTTGACAAAGAACGTGTCATCCTGATTCCAATGGTTCAGGCAGTCTATCATGATTACACTATTATGTATGGACTATGGGAAAGCCGCTGGGATATAGATTACGACCGCGCACTTTCATGGGCAGCCAAAACTGCACTGACTCTTGCATGGGGAGTTAAACCCGGAGCAGTAACACCGAACCTTTTTTATACCGCAGACAATGGGGATCTCGGCTTGGAAATCGTTCTGAAAAATATGGAAGCTTATTCAAAATCACGCAATTTTCTGACCTATGGAAAAATGCTCCGTCCGCCATTTATCAAAAATTGCAAAAAAGTCAATATCCGCTGGTGCAAAGGCTATTCAAAAAAATTCCAGCCGCTGACTTTGAATTCGATCATTACAACGGCATGGCACTCTCCTGACGGCGAAACTGCACTCTTTTTCTACAACCTCACTGAACAGCCGCAGAAATTTGAAACAGAACTTGACAAAAAAGATTATATTACCGGAAAAATTACAGGTAAATTCAAAAATGTCTATCCTGATAAATTCACACCGGAAATCAGCGTAAAAAACGATAAAATTACAGTTCGCGGAGTTTTGCCGCCGAGAACTCCGGTTATTTTTGAACTGAAGTAAATTTTCAGACTCTGCACCTGAACTTAAATTGATATTTAGAAATAAAAGTTAAGAGGCCCGGATATAATATTAGTATATGGTTAATCCGGTGTAAGGTTTTCAAAGATATATGGAGCAATCAGCCATTTAGAGGAATACACCGTTTGGGAATAAAACTTTTCAATAGAAAAAGTTCATCTGAATACAGCAACTATCAAACAGCTTATAACCCCGCATATTTTAATATATTTCAAAAGGTTGTGTACTAAACATTGACTGATAATTTTAAAAAAATGAGGGGTTTGGGGTATAGTGAATTGCGATAGCAATGAGCGACAATACCCCAATGTGGCTAATCCGGCGGAAGATTTGATTGCTCATTCCATAAAAAAATGGAAGGAGCAATCAAACATTCCGCCGAAAAACA
>JAFVPG010000022.1 GCA_017505415.1 Lentisphaeria bacterium
AGAAATAGTCATTCCGCCTTCAAACTTTCATAATATTGAAAAAGATCACTGGGTATTAAAGTTTTCTTATCGTATACCTCAATATATACGTTCCGGTAATTATCTTCTTTCAGTTAAATCTCCCGATCTTTTCATGCTGAAAGGCGGAATACCTAAAATTAAATTAAATATTATTGCAAAATCTCAAAGATCTGCAATGATTTCAGAAATAAAAAAGACTCCGCAAGGTCCCCGTTGGTTTATCAATGGAAAAGTATTTTATCCTGTTTGGGGGTATATCTGGAGTCGTTTGGGGACTGAATTTGGAGCTCCGAAACTGAATTTACAAAAGCTTACTCCTCCGGGATGGTGGACCGGAATCGGCAAATATGATTTTTCAGCTGTTGACCGCTATGTTCATCAGATTCTTAATGCTCATCCTGACCGTTTGATTATGTTGGAAATTTCAGCCAGTTTGCCTAAAGAATGGGTTGATAAATATAAATCAGAACTTGCATGCCATGAAGACGGTACAATTTCTCCATATCATGGGAAGCCTTTTTCATATGCCTCTGAGATTGCACGACAGGAAATGAAAAATGCAATACAGCAATTTATCAAATATGCTGAAGAAGCTCCATATTCTTCACGGATTGTCGGATATTTTCTTTCAGGCGGGATGACTGGCGAATGGGCATATTGGACTCCTGCCAGGAAAAAAATGTTGGATTATTCCGCCCCCAATAAAAAAGCATTTAAAGCATATTCCGGCAAGGATATACCTTCATCTGCACGACGTCTGAGCAGAGATAATAATCATGTGCTTTTAGATCCGGTAAAATGGGAAGATTGTATTCAATTTAATGAATACACATCAGAATCTGTTGCAGATATGTTGATTGATTTAGGGCGGACTATGCAAGAGAGTTTGAAAGGAAAACAAAAAGTAACAGGAACGTATTACGGTTATTCCTGTTATCTGCCCTTGGATACGGGTTATCATACACACGGACATTTTGCACTGAAAAAAGTATTGGATGCAAATCTTTTCAATATGTTTGTCTCTCCAATATCTTATTGGAATCGCGGAATCGGTGATTCCGCTATGGACATGAAGCCTTTTGCTTCAATTCAGGATAGAGGAGTTTTGGCGGTCATTGAAGATGATACACGTCTTCACAATATGCAGGAGATAACTGCTTATCATAATGATTATCAAGCTGTTAATCCGGAACAATCCACAGCTTTGCTGAAAAGAAATTTATCTTTGGCTCTTTGCAGAGATACTTTTAATTATTTCTATGCTATATATGGAAGAAGAAATTTTGATTTTCCTCAGGCTGCTGAAGCTATTTCAGCACAGAAAGTTATCGGGACTCACAATGTAGAAAATAATATAAAAAGAAATGCTGAAATTGCCGTCGTTATAAGTGAAAAAAGTTGGCTTATGCTTTCTCAGAAACGTGATATTTTCCCATACAACGGAATATTTGATTATAAATATAATTCAAAGGGAATTCCGATCCGGGAACAGCGTTTCCGCCAGCATCTTTCAGGAGAAATCATTACAGGATTAGTTGATATTTCACGAATCGGTGCTCCGGTTGATTATCTTTTGGCAGAAGATCTTGCCAACAGTAAAAAAGA
Organism: Lentisphaeria bacterium; assembly: GCA_017505415.1. GTDB lineage: Bacteria > Verrucomicrobiota > Lentisphaeria > Victivallales > Victivallaceae > RGIG5270. The sequence continues at coordinate 1,627 of JAFVPG010000022.1, forward strand.
TTATAAACTTTATATTTTCCTGAACGCATTTCGTTATGATAAAGCATTTATGGATGCTGTACAAAAACTTCGTAATAAAAAAACTACATTATTGTGGACGTATGCACCGGGATACTATTGGGAGAATAATCAATGTGGAGTCAATTTTATGAAACAATTGACCGGATTTAATTTCAGTAAATATGATAAACCGCGTGCAATGTATGCTGATGTTTCCGGATTCCGGATTGGAAATCAATATGGAACTACATCTCCGTCATTTCATGTGCTTCCTGAAAAAGGAGTTTCTGTACTTGGTTATTATCCATATTCAAAACATATAGCTGTTGCGGAAAAGAAAACCGGCGTTGCTACAGATATTTTTTGCGCTCCATTTTGTTTCCCGCCTGCTTTTTTGATTCATATAGCAAAAAAATGCGGAGTACAAATCTTTACAGAATCTCTTGATTTTTCAGATGCAAATGAAAATTTGTTTACCATGCATGCAAAAACTCCGGGACTTAAAAAAGTAAAATTGCCGTACAAGAGCGATGTTTTGGACGTGTTTAACCGTAAAATCATTGCCCGCAATGCAGATCAATTTGAATTTGATGCCCCATTGCATTCATCATGGCTTTTTTATTACGGAAAAGATGCAGAAAAGTTGTTAAATAAATTGAATAAAGAATATTCTGAAATTAAGTATTAATCTCAAAACACGGAGATATACTCTTTTAAAAATATATCCCTTAAAAGAGTATATTCTCTGTATGTTTTTATACCTGAAAATATTGTAGTATAATTATTGGTAACATAAAAATTAAATTTATTAGTTTTAATTAATTGCGAAAGATAAAAAAAATTATGTATGAATGGAAAACTCAAAAGGGGGCTGATAATTATCGGGCGTCTCTTTCTATTCAGTTTCCTCCTGAAGCCACCTTTGTATATCGTGCATATGGACACATGGCTGAAACATCATTACCTTGCATAACGACACTTGCGGAACATCAGTCTGAATTGGCAAGTGATGATGTTATTGTAATTGGAGATCAAAGATCTGATCGGTATCTGCTTGCAGGTGCATTGACGGCATTCCGGTCATCCAGTATTTTCCGTATTCTAAGAAGAGGAGGTTGTTTCACCTCTATTGAATTGGAACAGCCGGATATCAAAAATGGAGAAATTCCGGAAGAATTGATTGTTTTGGAAGGAAATGATTGGTGTGAACTTCTTTTTCAATATGCAGATGCTGCTGCAAAAAAAATGGGAGTAAAAACATTTAAAGAATCAAAAAATATAACAGGATATTGCACCTGGTATTATTATTACAAAGATGTAAAAAGTCAAAACCTTTGGGATAATGTTGAAGCATTGGCAAAAAAACGTGAATTATACTCTGCCGAATATATACAAATAGATGATGGTTATCAACGTTATTACGGAGATTGGCTGGAGCTTAATGATAATTGGAAACTATCATTGAAAGAAGCAGCAGAAAATATAAAATCACATGGGATGAAAGCCGGTATTTGGCTGATGCCGTTTATTGCTTCTACTGCAAGTAATCTTTATAAGAAACATCCTGATTGGTTTGTTCAGGATAATTTTACCGGCAAAGCTGTGATTAGAGAAGGGTGGGCTTCTGAACCGGAAAAAGAATGGTGTTGTTTGGATGCAACAATCCCGGAAGTTAATGAGTATATTGCAAATATTTTTAAAACCATGTGGGATATGGGATATTGTTATTTCAAATTGGATGGCTTGAGTTTCGGATTAACAAGAGGGAAACGACATAATCCTGATATGACTGCCGTTGAAAGTTTCCGTAAATTATTAAGTACAATTCGGGAAGCTGTCCCCTCTGCACTCTTAATGGCATGTTCTGAACCGTACATGCCGTGTCTTGGTTTTTTTGACCATGCAAGAGTAGGTTATGATACATCACGTAATTTTAATTCTGTAATTCCGAATCAGAATTATCCGATTTTAAGCAGTTGTGATATTCTTAATGCACAAAGGGAAACAATGAGTAATTTCTGGAAATTTGATCGTTGGTTTCGCTGTGATCCGGATGCTTTAATGGCAAGACAGGATAATGCAAATTATACGGAAGGAGAAGCCCGTTTTTCAGTTTTGACCGGAATTTTGACCGGTATTGCAATTACCAGTGATAACTTCAATACAATAGCACCCGAACGTATGAAAATGCTCGGGACGGCACAAAAATACAGAATGCGTAATGTAAGACCTTTCCTTTATCGTTGCGGACAATGGTTTCAATTTTTTAAAGGAACAATCAACGGGAAATATGCAGTAGCTGTTTTTAATGATTCGGAATCAGAGATGCTTTGTGATTTAAGTAATTTAGGATTACCCGAAAAAACAATTGATTTATTAACAGAAAAAGTTGTTGAAAAAGTTTATATTCTTCCGAAACATGATGCAGCTCTTTTTACTGTAATATAATATCAGATTGAAATGGAGATGATTAAAATATGATTTTTGAA
>JAFVPG010000201.1 GCA_017505415.1 Lentisphaeria bacterium
AATCTTTTTTGCAAAAATGTTTTCTTCCCTTCCTGCATCAAATTTATTTTTATTTCAGTTTCAAGCCGTCGCTGAAGGCTTGACCTGCGACTGCACCGAGTTTTATATAAGTGTGGTGAACGGGGTCGAAAGTGATCGGCTGAAGTTTCTCCGCAGATATTTTGCCGTCAGAGCCGAGGATTGACTCATCGGCTGAAATATTAAGGATTTCCCCAACGGCACAACCGGCTTTGTCATCATAGCTTAAAAGTCTGCATTCAATGGTCATCGGTAATTCTTCGATGATCGGAGCGTCGGCAAATTCAGCTTTGTGAGTGTGAAAATTTGCTTTCTCAAGTTTATCAGGAGTATCATTGCCGGAAACAATTCCGACAAAATCACATTCAGCGACATGCGCAGCATCGGCAATGCTGACGGTGAAAAATTTACGTTTTTTAAGATTTTCTGCAGTTTTGTGACCGGGGTCAATGCAGACACCGATTTGATTTGTGTCATGAATTCCGCCCCATGCGGCATTCATAGCATTGGGGGTTCCGTCATCATTGTATGTTCCGATAATAAGAACCGGCATGGGATAAAGCCAGGTTTGAACTCCGAAATTTTTGCGCATAATAACCTCCTGTGTTTTTTTGTCTGAATCTAATATATATCCTCAAATAAAACTTGTCAAACAAAAAATATTGCAAATCAGTTGCAGTACTGTTCAGAGAATTTATAAAAAGCAAGTCTGCCGGATGGTATTGCCTGTATCTGCCGGAATTGTAATATCAATTTTCTGAAACGTCATATATCATTCTGGATATGAAGTAATTACGTGCCTCTGTATAGTCCATGTATTTGTAATGCAGGGCGTGACGGATGGGAGTGGAGGGCGGCTGCGGACTGTTGAGACGGAGATTCAGAACTTCTCTGATGAGCGGAGTGAAATCATCAAACAGCCGGTAATAACAGAAAAGTTTGCGGTTAAAATCCCCGTCACCACGCAAAATATCGCCGATAGCATAAATCTTTTTTATATTATCAGCAGTACCGTGTTCCATAACTTTTTGATAAAACGCCCATGCCACAGGAGTACTGTTTATGATAATGTATGGCATTTCAGCATGATTTTCAAGGTAGATGTCAAAAATATTTTGAGCCTCAAATGTATGTTTCCAGCGGTTTGTTTCCACTTTAAAACTTTGCCTTAACGGGCCGTCACCGCCGAATTCATTCCAGACATCTTTCATTGCCTGATTGCGTGCGGCACGGATTCGTTCCTGAGGATTTGAAGTTGTAGTAAACATTACAACTTTTCTGTCACCGGCATCTTTTAATGCCGCGCGCATAAATTCAGCAGTTGCCCCGTATTCATCAAAAGCGACTTCATCTGCCTGCAAGCCGGGCAGAGAGTGGTCAAGGATCAGCAAAGGGACTCCGTGTTTGATTATCTCTGTATAAGTTTCTGAATTATCATTATCTTTATTGTAAACGGGAGCGGCGATCAACGCCCGCACAGAAGACATATCGAGATTTTCGAGGATTTTCTTTTCTTCTTCAACTTCATCGAGAGTGTTGCTTTTGAGAACAAGGTCGCAGTCTGCCGGAATTACTGATTCAATACCTTTGCGTATGGCATCGAGATGGAGCGACCCGTGATATGACATCAGCACAAAACGGGAACGTTCGTCCTCCGGGCGTTCGCATACAAAAGTACCTTTACTGCGGATTGCTTTGACGAGTCCTTCTTTGGCGAGGAGGCGCATGCTGACACGGATGACATCTTTGCTGACGCCGAAACGGGCGGCGAGGGTATTTTCATCGGGCATTTTTGAACTTACGGGATAAACGCCCGACTGCAATTCACGTCTCAGAATACGGGCGATTTGTATATAAAAAGGAACAGATTTCTCTAACATAAAATCCTTTCAGAGGTATAAAAATATTAATATGTACAGACCATATTATTAATATAGTATCATAATGCTTTTTTTCAAATTATTTTATCGTTTTTATGAAAACAACTTGACAATATTGCTTTTATGGTTATATTATGGTGTCTACATAAAGCATGCGTATTAGATATGAGAAGGAGGTTATGTATGAAAGAATAAAAAATAATCATTTTTTCTGAAAATGGTCTTGACATAAAAAGTTTTTATGGTTATATTACGGTATATCATTTGTTTGTGCATATTATATGTGCGGAAAATAAAAAATGTCATTACCGAAGGAGGTATGTTATGACAAAAAAATCAACAACATCATTGTTCACCCTGATTGAATTGCTTGTGGTAATCGCTATCATCGCCATTCTTGCAGGTATGCTGCTGCCGGCATTGAATAAGGCAAGAGAACGTGCAAGAACTGCAACATGTGTAAGTAACTTGAAACAAATCGGTTCTGCAGCTGTAATGTATGCTAATGATAACGAGGATTATCTTGTTCCGCGTTTGATGCTTACGGCAGCTGATGCCTGGAATGCTCCCAAGTATACTGATGATACCCGTACTGCTCTTACCGGTGGACATAAATATTTTTCCACAATTTATTTTGATCATGATGTTAACGGAAAAGGTGTGCTTCGCTGTCCTGCGGATAAAAATGCTTCGACTTTTAACAGCTACGGAATCAATTATTGGATTACCTTTGTAAAAACTGATGTCGGTGCAGTACATTGGAAAATTACTAAAGTTCCATCTCCTACTCTTTATCCGCTTTTTGCAGATATTGATGCTGCTTATTCCGGTTATCCGGTGCATTTTGATAGCGGATCATACATGAAATTTCGTCACGGCAAAGACAGACTTAATATTGCCGCTGTTGACGGTCATGTTGCGACTGTCACTAAAACTGATTTGGGAAATCAATATTATTTCCGTAATATTATTCGTGATGACATGCATGTTAAAAACTTTACAGATTGATTTTTAATTTGTTAATTTTAGGAAAATAATTTATGAAATTGTATCATTTAAATCTTTTGTCGGTATTGTTTGTTGTGCCAATGATGTTGAACGCAGCAAAACCGCCTAAAGAAGGCGTACTTTACTATAACTCTTTTGATAAATCACTCAAGGCGGATTATGCTGCCGGTCAGGCTGAACCGCTTATCAGCAAAAATGCAAAAATCGTTCCCGGCGGCAGAAGCGGTTCCGCATATCTTCAGGACGGACTCGGTTCTTTGAAGGTTGCAACCAAAGGTAATATAAATCCGACTTCAGGAACTATCGCCATGTGGGTAAAACCGCTCAACTGGAACGGCAATGACGGCAAATTTCACAATTTCTTCGTCGTTGGTCCTGTCCGGCATGGCAGAAGAACATTTCAGCTTTACAAAGTGTACAACAGCAATTTTATGCTCCTCGCCCGTAATCCTGAGGTCAAAGGCAATGTAAGCATTTATGAAAGCAAACATTTTGTCCGTTGGAAAGCCGGTGAATGGCATCATCTCGCATTTTCATGGGACAAGGGCAGCAAAGAATGTATTCTTTATGTAGATGGTGAACCTCATAAAGGTACTTATAAAGATGAAATCTTTCCGCAGACGATTCAGCATATAATTGAAGGAATGAGTTTTAATGTTGTTGTCAATGCCAAATTCTGGGACGAAAACAACCGGACTCTTGTTGATGAGCTTTATGTCTTTGACCGCCCGATCGGTAATCGCGGCGTTGCTGAACTTATGGAAGTCGGTGTCAAACAGGAAGCTCCTGTGTTCACTATTCCACAAGTAAAAAAAAAACCGGTAATTGACGGTAAAATTACACCGGGGGAGTATGATAATTTTTTCAGTACCAATACTTTTGTTGAAACCGGGAAAGCCGGTTTCTATGCCCGTGAAACAAGAGTTTATGCCGGTTATGACAGCGAGAACCTTTATGTGATGTTTCAAAGCCGTACCAAAGGCGGAGATCAGAATATTGAAGTTCTCGCTCAAAGAACAAAACGTGATGACAGTATTTGGCTCGATGATGCTGTTGAACTTATCATAACAGATAATAATAACAATACTTTGCATTATGTCTGTAACAGCATGAATACGATTTATGATGCTCTGAACGGAAATACTAAACATAACGGAAAATATCAGGTCGCCAACCTCATCGAAGATATTTGGTGGGTCAGTGAACATAAACTCCCCTTCAAAGAACTCGGATTGACTCCTCCGAAACCGGGCGAAACATGGAAAATCCACATGACACGCGATTGGAAAAATCCCTTTGTTTTTGCCAGTTTGAGCGATACTGCTGATTTTCATAATAAAGAACAGACTCCGTCATGGACTTTCGGTGACGCTCAGGGAACAGGTTCATTGCACATGAACATGGACAAAATTCAGGCGCGTCAAGTCGATATGGAAATTGCCGCAACTGACAAGGCGGTTGAAGGTGCCATCTTTACAATCGACCGCAGCAACAGAGAAGTACAATTAAAAAAGATAAATGTTGCTCCCGGTAAAAAAGCAAAACTTTTCGTGGATATTAATCGTATTGATACCACAAAATATCAAAATGTACTTGGTTTTTCCATGCGCCGCAGTGACGGACAGATGTTGCAGAAAAGTCAGTATTCCATGCGGACTTATCCTCCCATTACTATTAATTCATCTGTTTTGAGCTTGAGCAAATCATTCCTCTGCACTGTTGACCTTTCCGGTTTTCCTGCAGCGATTGAAAATATAAAACTTGATTGCGTTTACAGCGAAAACGGCAAAGTTGTGAAAAAATGGCAGGAAAATAACCTTTCCAGCAGAATTATCAAAAACAAAATCGTACCGGAAAAATATGACGGAAAACAAAAATATGCCCTCCGCATTACTGTCCGTAATAATAAAAATAATGCCGTTTTGCTTGAAAAAGTTTATGATTGGAAAATTCCTGAAACTGAAGTGTGGCAAAATTCAACTGTCGGTATGGAGCGTGTCGTTCCTAAACCGTGGACACCGGTAAAACGCAGCGGCAATGATATTTCCGTCTGGGATCGTACATATTCATTGCAGAGCAATGGCCTGCCGGCTGGTATCCTCGGCAGCGGCAAAGATAAACTCTTGAGTTCTCCGGTCAAACTCGTATTTCAGACTTCTGCTGGAGATTTGAAATTCGGTTCATTCAAAATCAGTGAAGAGAAGTATCCCGATGCTGTAAAATTTTATTCAGAGGCTGAAAATGCTGACGTGAAGGCACGTCTTGACGGTGTGGTTGAATTTGACGGATTTACTTTTTATGATTTGACTGTCACTCCCAAAAAATCCAATGTCAATATAAATAAACTGCAGATACAATATTCAGTTCCGGAAAATCTGGTGAATTTTGCTCAGATCAGTAAAGCGAAAACCGGTTATGCAGACCTTTTTGAAAAAGGTAAAATTCCTGCACGTTTGCCGGCTGTGCATCAGATATTGCTGGGAAATGATAAACGCGCTCTGGCATTTTATATTGACGACCATCGTTCTCTTTATCCGGAACACAGTGAGTCTGTCTTTACAACAGCAAAAACTGCAGAAAATATGATAATTTCATTCAATGCAGTCGTTCAGCCTAAAAAACTTAATGCCCCTGCTCATTACGGTTTCGGCTGGCAGGCGGCTCCTGTCAAACCGATAGTTGCCAACTGGCGTAATCTGATTCAGAATTACCGTGGCAAATATGGTAGAGAAGCAAACCTCATTCAGGTTTGGAGCTGGAGTTACTGGTATGGCTTTTTGCGTCCTATTTCGGATAATGAATTTTTGAAGCATATGACACAGCTCAGAAAACTTTATCCAAAATCCAGTATTCAGCCGTATTTCTGTCAGTATATTCTGTCGATGGTTTCTCCGGAATATAAACTTTATGGTGAGGAATGGGCAAGAGTTCCGCGTATGGAACTTATGGAATTCGGTCCGCGTTATCCGGGTAAATCCGTTGTCGCCTGTCTCGGCCCTGAATCTTACCGTAATTTCTGGCTGGATACTTTGGATAAATTTCTGGATAAATATCCTCAAGTCGATGCATGTTATTGGGACAGTATCGATCCGGGTAATTGTGAAAATGAACTTCACGGTCACGGCTGGTATGACAGTAAAGGCAAATTGAATACTACTCATGATATTAAAAGTTATCGTGATTTCTATAAACGAGCCTATAAAATCATACGCAGCAAGCATCCGGACAGCATCATTACCGGACATGCAAGTCAACGCCGCAATCTGCCGACTTTCTCATTCTGCGATGTTGTTTATGACGGCGAACAGTTTGTTTCCAGAGCCTCTGCCAATCCGGACTACTGTTATATGCTGAATGATAATTATTGCAGAGCATTTTTCGGAACACAGTTCGGAATTGTGCCGATGTTCTTCTCCGCATATTACAACAATGAGAAACTTGTTGAAAATATTGCACCTCCGACCAATTCGATCTATCTGCACAGTCTGGTGTACGGTTTTATCGTTCACAGTCATCGTATGAACAACAGGATCACTGATGAAGTTCTGGGAATTATCAGACCTTTCGGTATCGGAGATGCTGAATATTTCGCCCCGTATGATGAACGGGCAAAGTCAATAGTCAGAATCCAGTCAGGTGCGGATATAAGAATGGGACTTTACCGTAACAAAAATGGAAAATTGCTTGCCGCAGTCGGAAGTTTCGGAGAAGAGAAAAATACTGCTGTCAAAATTTTCTTCCCCGGCAAATCTCCCGTCACAGAAAAACGTTCCGGCAAGGTTTATACTCCCGGTGCAGATGGAAGTATCGTTGTGAATGTGGATTATCACAATTTCGTTTTGCTTGAACAATAAAGGACAGGAAATAAAAATGATCAATACATTTGCATTCCTTGATGATTTCTGTTTGCAGCAGCGACATCAATTAAAACGCAGATTTTTTACCTTGAAGGCGATAGAGGATTCAGGATATAACAATCCTCTTCAGCCGCCTGCATACTCCACTATACAGTATGTCAGTGAGCTTGACCGTTATTATATGTTTTGCAGTTTCAATACTGTTTTTTCTGATTTGAAAACTCAATCAGAGCAATGTATTATGAGTCTGGCAGAGAGCGAAGACGGGATACATTATCATGCAGCAGAGGGAACATTGAAAAATTTCCCTCCGCATGAAAATGTGGTTTTTGCCGGATTGGGGCACAGTATTCACGGCCCTACGGTTTTGTATGATCCTGATGATCCTGATCCGGCACGCAGATTCAAATGCGCCGGTGCGCTTGATGAGCCGGGACGGATAATGGCATATTCTCCATGTACTGTTTCAGTAAGTCCGGACGGAAAAAACTGGTCGACTGCTGACGGCAAATATAAATGGAGCAATTTCTGGAGTGATTCATATAATGCTTTGATATGGAATCCGGTTTTGAAATGCTATCAGATTTTTTGCCGGGCGCTCGGCACCGACAGACGTATATGCACTGTTACCAGCAAAGATCTTGTGCATTGGACAGAACCTCAACTTATTCTGCATCCTGATACAATGGATGGACCGAACGTTGAATTTTATGCAATGCCGGTACATTATTATCAGGGGATATTTTATGGATTTTTGTGGATCTATCAAACTGATGAAGAAGATACTGTTCCATACAAAATGGCAGGCAGAATGCGCTGTGAACTGGTTTACAGTTACAATGGACTCAACTGGAACAGAACTTATCAGCCGGTTGCAGATCATGCTGATTATGAAGGGGAGAATTACGGAACATTCAATATAAGTCTCTATAATACTATATTGAACCGTGAAAAAGATCTCTTTCTGACTGTTGGATCTATGGGGCGTTTCGGTCATGGGGATGGTTTGTATTGTCACAAGGATGATAACCATCTGCCGCCGGTTTTTGAAAAGGGCGCACCGCACAACAGCAAACGATTGATTTTCTCAATCAAACCGGGACGCTACTGCGGACTTGAGTCTATCGGTAATTCCGGACGTCTGCGTACAAAAACATTTTTTATCGACAAAGACGGTGTCATGCCGACGATCAATGCCGCTTGTCCGTACGGAGAAATGCGGGTACAGTTGTGCAAAAGCACTAATGAGCCGATACCCGGTTTTACTTTCGCAGACTGCATTCCTTTCCGCGGCAATGAATTGGCATGGAAACCGCTTTGGAAAAACAGACGTATTGAAGAAGTCGCCGGTAAATTCATAAATATGCAGATAGAATTGCAGAATGCCTGTATTTTCGGTATTTCAGGTTCTGTTAAACCGTTCCATGGAGCATTGCCTTTGAATGGATATGGCGATGTTGCTGCTGCGGCAAAAGAGGTCTGGGGAACAATGGACAAAGCTCCGGACTATGATGCTTTGGAAGTACAATGATAATTACTTGTACTATGGTGCAGTATATTTTTGCATATTACTAATTTACAAGTATGATAAGCTGCCGTAAGGTCAAATACTTTGCGGCAGTTTTTTTTGTACAGATGCAATGCGTATTTATTTTTTTGCATTTTCATATTTATTGAAAAAAAATTTGCTTTTAGTCT
>JAFVPG010000202.1 GCA_017505415.1 Lentisphaeria bacterium
AAAGTATATAAGCCAGCCCGGAGTAACAATAGCGCGGTCAGCGCCGCGAAGACAGGAGCGGTTCACGAGCGTATGCGAAGTGAGCGCAGGCAAGTAATTGCCAAGCAGCGACGTCGGCTGAAGCGATGAGGCGTGCGGCAAAGCCGCTTTAAACGCCTCATATAAGCCGAAGCGAAGCGCAGGCGCTGTAATCAGCCGGCGGGCTTCAAACAACGAAAGGATTTGCTGACAGAACAATTTTTCTTTGTTACTTTCTTTTTGCAAAAAGAAAGTAAGTATTGCAAGACATGTCAAGGCGGTTTGCCTTACGCATCTGCGGTTAAAAATTGAAAATCTCCCCACCTTAACAGAAAGGATAAAAAATGAAAATCAACCTCAAACGACATGACAAAGTACAGTTTATCGGAAGTTGCTTTACATTGATTGAACTTCTGGTTGTGATTGCAATTATTGCAATTCTTGCCGGAATGTTGCTTCCTGCCTTGAATTCCGCCCGTGAAAAGGGGCGCAGTGCCGTCTGTCAGAGCAATTTGAAACAAATCGGTGTTCTGACCTCTCTCTATTCCAATGACTTTGATGATTATATTTTGCCGCATTGTATGCAGTATCTGATGAATGACGGCAAAAGTTATAAAGAAGTAACAAAATGGCATGCAAAAGAAGAAGCCGGGCGTTATCATCATATTTTGCGAGACAACGGTTATGTGAACTGGGATGAAAGAGGCAATGCAAAATATTTTTTCTGTCCTTCCGCTCAAAAAGCAAGCGGTGAAGATGATATTCATCATATTGCTAACGGCCGTGTTTACGGAATTTCAATCGGTATGATTTTCAAAACTGCTGCTTTGAGCCGTAAACAGGCAAAACTCGGTCAGATAGCCAACCCGTCCATTAAACATTATGCCATGGATTCATGCAGTTCATCTTATACTTCTGATTGTGTAACTGTGTCTTTGAATTGCAAGCCTACAGATGGCGGTATCGCTTATGCCCGTCACAGAGGTTATTGCAATATTCTCAATCTGGCAGGTGGCGTTACTGCCAAAGAAAATAAAACCAAACCGTTGTTGAGTGCTATTGTTTATGACCCCGTTCATAATTCAGGCGGCTATACCGCCAATAATGCGGGTGCAGAAGTCAAACGCCGCTTCTTCTGGGGTGTTGAATAATTTAAAAAGAAAGGATTTTTATTATGAATATTTTTAAAACATCTCTTATTTTTGCTGTTGCGGCAAGTTCAGTTTGCACTTTTGCTGCCAATGCTTTCAGTGCATGGCGTTTTGAAAAGTGGAACGCCAAAAAAACGCAGAATTATGCTTCAAACGGAATTATTCTCTACAATTCAAAAATCGCTGAAAAACAGGGCTTTAACGGCACTAACGGCATTATTTGCGATAAAAAAACAACCGGTCAGGCCGGCGGATACAAATATATTCAGGACTGCAAGGAATTTTCATGGGAAATCAAATTCAAACTCACCAAAGGTGTTGACGGCCGCTTCGGCAATGTCCTTTTGTGTTATGGCAAAAATTCATACGGCAGAGGTCAGGCAATGTTCTGGATAACTCCAAAAAAGCAGCTCCAATACCGTGTCAATCAGGGTGATAGCAAACTTGCTCAATATCTTACTTCCAAAACTCTCGATATCAAACCCGATGTCTGGTATACCGCCCGTGTCGCCGTCCGTGACGGTGCCGAAAGCAAAATCTATCTGGACGGCGTTGAAGTTGCTTCACAGGACAAAAATTCCGTCAGTTTGAGCAGTATTAGCGCAAAAATTCCACAAGGTTATCCGCTTTTTGTCATCGGTAGAGACTTGACCGATCTGGCAAAGGTTTACCGTCCTTTGAATGGCTATGTTGATGATATTGTTATCTGGAAATCTTTTGAACCCATAGCACAGAAAACTGCTGAGAAATGAAAAAATTATTGTTGGGACTGATGTCAATGACTTTCCCGTTTTCAATATTTGCCGCTCCTGATTACTCCATGCGTGACCACCGTATTTTCGGTGAGTCACTGCAATTTTACTATCAGGAGCTGTTTGAAGAGAATTTAAGCAAATATGAAAAGATGATTGAACAGGCAAACAGCCGCGAAGATGCTCTCAAAATCGTTGAAACGGCAAAAGCCCGTATCAAAAAAACATGGAAATTCCCGCAGGAAAAATCCCCGCTTAACGCAAAAGTTTTGCGAACTCTTGATTATGGCGATATTGTCGTAGAACATATCACTTTTGAGAGCCGCAAAAATTTTACCGTTACCGCTCTTTTGTACCTGCCCAAAAAGTACAAGGATAAACTCCCCGCCGTCCTTTTCCTGCACGGACACAATAACACCGGCAAAAGCAGCAAAACTTACGCAACAATCTGCGAAAATCTTGCCCGCCGCGGTATTGCCGCTTTTGCCGTTGACCCCATTCAGCAGGGAGAGCGTGACCAGTTCAACAATAAATTTAAAATCGGATGTGCCACCGGACATAACCGCTTGAACCGTCAGCTGCTTGCCATCGGTGAAAGTATGTCCGACTGGCGTACTTATGACTGTATCCGTGCCGTAGATTACCTCTGCAGCTGCCCCGAAATTGATACTGCCAAACTCGGCGTTACGGGAGTTTCCGGCGGCGGCACAATGACTGCACTTGCTTTTGCCAATGATGAGCGTTTGAAATATGCGGCTCCAAGCTGTTATATTACAACTTTCAATGCCAATGTGCAGAATGAACTTGCAGTTGACGGGGAACAGACCCCGGCAGGTTTTGTCGCAAAAGGCGGCGAAATGGCGGATTTGATTATCGCCCGCGCGCCGCAGCCGTACTGCATTATCGCTCAAAAAGGCGACTTTTTTGACATTCGCGGCACCCGCAAAACTTACGCCATGGCAAAAAAGATTTATACCCTTCTCGGCAAACCTGAAAATCTTATCCTTTGCGAAAATTCCGGCAAACACACCTATTCTCCGGAGGGGCGCAAAGATGCTTATAAATTTTTCACCTCCTTTTTCGGCTTGAAAAATTATCCCGATGAGTTCGCTCTGTCGGTTAAAACCGCTGATTTGAGCGTCCTTGACAAAAATGGTGTCAGCGGCCTTGAAAATGAAAAAAATATCGCCGCTTTGTGCAAAGAAAAAGCCCAAATCCTGTGTGAGCAGCGTCGCAAAAATCCGCTTGATAAATCGCAGTTGAAAGAAAAAATTTCCTCTATGCTTAAAGTCGGTGACGTTCCCGAAAATCCCTCTTACCGCTCATTGCGTATGACTGAAATTGATAATAAGCTCTTTCAGCGTGTCGGTATTAATCCCGAAAAATATATCACTGCAACCCTCTTTTATTTTGATACCGGAATTGACTTTGAACTCCGTGCAAATAAAAATGTCGTTCTCATGCTGCCGCATCTCTCCGCCCGTGAGGAATTGGTGAAATATTTCGATAAATCTTCCGCCAGGTCACTCTTCGCTCTCGACCCCCGCGGCATGGGCGAATCCGAACCCTCAACCGTTGAACGTTTGCGCCGTCTCTATTGGGATTACGGCTCTGATTATCATTATGCTTCTCTCGGACTTATGCTGGATAAACCATTTATCGGCAGAAGAGTTTATGACGTCCTTTGCGCTGTAAATCTGCTCTTCGCACACGGCGCAGAAAAAGTCACCTTGAAAGGCTTCGGGCACGGCAGATACCTTGCAATCTATGCCGCACTGCTTTCAAATAAAAATGTCACAGTCGAACTCGACGGCGGGCTTCCATTAACCTACGAACAGTCTTTCAATGACCTGACCGCTCCCATACCACAGTCATTCGTCCCCTGTAACATTCTCAAAGTCACCGACATTGATGAAATATATAATATTTTGAAAAAGTGAAATGGATATAGGCGGGGAGGGGAAACCTTGTTGAAACAAGATTCTCCCCTCCTCGACCCCCTCCCTTTACAAAAACTTTTGTGTTCGCTTCCGATTTTTTGCTCCGCAAAAACTCAGAAGCGTTACTCAAAAATTTGTAAACGGCAGGAGTCAGGAACAGGAAAAATATTAAAAATACGCTTTTGAAATTTACGAAGTAAATGAAAAAGCGTATTTTGATAAGAGTTTTTTGAAAGATAGGGAGGTGCAGGAGGGGAAGAAAAGCTTTTTTGCAAAAAAGTTTTCTTCCCCTCCTGCAAAACCCATAACTTACAGAAAGGATTTTTTATGAAAAAAATTATTACATTGTTGCTGCTGCCGTTGGTGTTGGCGGCGGCGCCGGTTTATGAGTGGAAATTTGACAAAGCTGATGGGAGTAAAATTATTGCTGCTCAAGCGGAGACACAAGTTGGTTTATATGGCAAACTGGCGGAAGACGGCGGAGTTCTTTGTAACAGCAAGGATACATGCCGGTCGAATTATTTTCCACCGAAATATGAAGATTTTACTGTTAATGTAAAATTTAAACTTGATTCAGACAAAAGAAATGGCGGTGGAAATACACTTTTTGCTGTGGCGTTTCACAGCTGGAACCGTCGGCAGATGTCATTGGCGATTACGCCGAACAGTGAATTGCTTTTTGAATACCGCAATGTTGATTTGAAGAATACAAAAAATGTTATAAAAGCATTGAAATGTAAATCAGAAAAACTTCAATTTGAAGCTAACAAAGAGTATAATGTGACTTTGACCTCCCAAAGCAAGGGGGATTTGAAGATTTATCTGGACGGCAAACTTGTTGCCGGAACTGCGGACAGTATTGGCTTCAATGACGGTTATATCGGCAAAATTCCCGCCGGTTATCCGCTGTTGTATCTCGGACGCGACCCGCGTTATCCTGACCGTGTTGCCCGTCCTTTGAACGGCAAAATCACATATTTTTGTATTGAAAAAGGGATAAAAGAACCGACGGTAAAAACAGACCCGGCAGGACATTTGCTGATTAATGCAAATTCGGGAAATAATTTTTCCGCCCCGTTTCAGCTGCCTGACCGTCCGGGCAAGTTGCTCGGGTCATTTGTCAAGCCGGAAGCAAAATTCATAAAAGCCGCCGCAACTGTTGCCTGTGAACTTAAAAACGATATTCTGACAGTAAAATTTCATTGTCCGACAGCAGAGGGAACAAAAGTTGTAACACACCGTGACTTGTGGAGTAATGACAATGTGGAATTTTTCATCCGTCCTGATGTCAAAAAAGATGTTTATTACCACTATGCCGCCGATGCCAAAGGCAATACTTATGCAGGAAAAAATGCAGCTCAAACTGTAAAATTTGACAGTAAATTCACAGTAAAAAGCAAGATAGCTGATGACTTTTTTGAAATCACAATGCAGATTCCTGCCGCTGAGTTTGCCGAACTTCCGATTGCTGACGGAACGATGATGACGGCTAATTTCAACCGCATGGGCAAAACTTCAGGCGGCAGTTCCGGCTGGAAACTTACCGGAGCAAGCCACCATAATAAAGATGCTTTCGGTACGGTCATTTTCGGTTCACGCAAAGCTTATTTTCAGAAGCAGTTAAAGTCATCTGTAGAGCGTTTCAGCAAAATAAATGCCCCGGCAGAGAAAAAAGCCGCATGTCAGAAACTGATTGAAGCATTGCAATCGAATATCAATGCCAAAGGTGATGATGCCAAATATTTTGACATTCTGAATCATGAATTTTCCAAACTTGAAACTGCATTTATTCAGCTTGCGCTTGCTGGAAAAAGCATTCTTATCCATCAGACTGATACGTTTTCAAATATGCTCAAACCCGGCATAACCGCCGTCGCATTGACCGAAGTTAAGGACTCAATGCCGCTTAATTCAACAATCAAAATTCCCGTTGTCATCAGCAATTTGACTGATAAACATTTTATGGGACAGCTCAAAGCAACTGCATCTGATGAGGCGGCAAAAATCAAAGATTTCCGCCGTCTGCCCAAAAATGATTTAACTCGTGCAATCACACTTTTTCAGTCGCTGGAACTCAAAAATGAGGCTGGCACTGTCAATTATGACCCTATTGTGCCGCTGCATTTGAATACAATCATAAACATTCCGCCGTATCAGAATGTCATTGTTTATATCAATGTTGACAGCAGTAAAATGGCAGTCGGCAAACACAAGGCTGTAATGCTGCTCAAACCATCTTATGCCGGATTTGCCGCAGAGAAATTCAATCTTGAAATTGATGTCAAAAATGTCGATTTGAGCAAAGTTTATTGTGACAGTATAAATTATACCCATGTGCATTACCGTACCAAAGGCGCAAATGATGTTCTGCGTTTTCTTGCGCAGGCAGGACAGAATGTTATCTATATGGGCGTTCCCGGACAGTTGAGAATGTATCCAGAAGTCAAAGCTGATGGTACTATCGGTAAATGCGATTTCAGCCGTTATGATGCAATGATTGACGATTATGTTGCTTCCGGTATGCCGCTTGAGAGAGTGAAACTCGGCTTTTTTCTGGCATGGGATGTCTGGGGATTTAAAAACTGCGGACTTTTCCATAAAAATTTCCCGAAAGCAGTCAAGTTGTATTTTGCGGAAATGACTTCCCACTTTCAGAAAAAATACGGTATCGGTCTTGACCGTATCGTTTTCAGTACTGTTGACGAGCCGTCAGGCAAAATTTCTGATAAAAAGTCCAGCATGTACAAGGCATGGCTTGCCGCAAAAATCATCAAAGAAGCAAATCCGAAGTATCTGACCAAAACCAATCCGCTGCCGAGCCAGCTGGTCAAAGGTATCGACGAAGATCTGCCCGAACTTATGAAATATTACGATATTCTGGAAATCTACCGCCCGATGTTTACTGATAAATTGGCAAAAAAACTTCTTGCCAACAATAAAACGATTTGGACTTACGGTATTTACGGTACGACTACTGCGCCTGTTGTTTATCGCGGCGATTTGTGGAAAAATATGCGTGACGGTGCAGAATCCGCCGCTTCTTATTGGCATTTGGAGGACCATGCAGGCGGTGACGGTTTGTGCAGTATTGACGGCGAAAGATCCCGCGCTGACTACGGATCACTTTTTGTTGACTACGATTATGCAACTGTCATAAGTTCCCGCCGTTTTGAGGCGCACCGTCAGGGATTGGAGGATTACAAACTTTTCCGCTATTGCAAAAACAGAGTCAAAAAAGGTTCTGAGCAGGAGAAAAAGTTATTTGACATCATTAAACGCGGCGCGCAAGGTGACATGTATACAATGGATAAGTGCCGTGTGGAACTGCTTGAATTTGCAGAAAGTTTGAAGTGATGTGAAAAATAAAAGAGGTTGTTCCTCTTTCTTTCCGGGTGAACGATTGTCCATCCTCTGACATTCACGCTCCAGCGTCATAAAATGGGGATGGACATCCACTTGCAATAAAAATCAGTCTATGTTCAGTACACAGCCTTTTTTAAAAAGAAAGTAAGATAAAGAAAAATTGTTGGGGAGACGGCTTTTGAATAATTCTCCGGAAATTTCAGAATCAGTATATCATCCGGGGAGTACACGCATCTGGCGCGGACGACGGCGGAAACGTATGGAAACGACAGTGCCTAATCCCGGCTGGGAATCTACTGCCAATTCCGCTCCATGTTCACGCACAATGCGTTCAATAATGACCATGCCGAGTCCATTGCCATTGATTTTGAAAGTTTGGAACGGTTTGAAAATTCTGCCGATTTCAGAGGCTTCAATACCTCTGCCGGAATCAGCACATTCAACCAGCAGATAATCACGGTCATATGATATTTTCAATAATAACGTTCCGCCGTTAACGGTTGCCTGTAATGCATTTTTGATTATATTGTAAAAGAGTTGTTTCAGCTGAGTCGGATTGCCGTTGATAAAGGGAATGTTTTCCGGGAATTCACATTTGAGTTCAATATTGCGCTGTTCGATTTCCTGACGCATAAAATTCAGGGTTTCAATCAGAATTTTATCAATAAAAGCCTGTTCAAATTTGCTTTCTCCGGGACGTATCGCACCGAGAAACTGGGTAATGATATTATCCAGACGTTCAACTTCGGAACGGCAGCATGCAATCATATCTTTTGCTTCTGCTTCGCCGAGAAAACCGGGTTCCTCGGCCTCTTTTTCCAATAATTGCAGATTCAGGTACAGACTGTTCAGCGGATTGCCGATCTCATGAGCGACAGAACCGGCAAGCATAGCAATCTGTTTATTGGTTTCATTTTTGAAATCGTGCATGGTTTCAGTACGTTCTTTGGTCACATCATGAATCACCACTGCTGCAAGTTTTGCATCTTCCTCCAGCGGAACCAGACAAAATTGTACAAATCTTGTTTCCGGGTAAGTTATTTCAATTTCCTGTCTTGAGACTCGCAGCCATTCATCTGCATCTGCATCCAATATCCTGCGCCAGTTCACCCCCTGCAAAAATTGCGGCAGACGCACCTCTTTCAAATCAGATGGCAGTCCGAGAAGCAATGCCGCCGCCTGATTGTGATATTTGATATGCAGTTTGCGGTCAACTATCAGAATTCCTTCTTCTATCGAATTGAAAATTGTCTCAAAAAAACCTCTTTCCCGCGCCAGACGCAGAATATAAGCCTGACGGCTGCCGGGATCCAATGCTTCCGCTTTTTCAATAAAACGATCCAGAAATGATTTTTTACTCATAAAAGTTACCTTAAATATCAACTGTTATTTTTCGCCGTTTTTTCTTCTTTCTGTTCCTGACGGCGTTTCCTGAAAAAAGATTGAAACTGCTCTTTGCAAATATTTTCAAGGATACCTCCGGCGCTTTCAACCTGATACAGCAAATCCGGATTGCGGAGCAAACCGAGAGTATCTGCACCGGAACGGGGATCACGAAGTCCGTAAACAACCTTATGCAAATGGGCATTCACCATCGCACCGCCGCACATTACACAGGGTTCTTTGGTAACATATATTGTTACGTCAGAGAGCCTCCAGTCGTTTATTATGGAACTTATTTTGCGTATAAGCAGGATTTCTGCATGAGCAGTGGCATCGTGAAGCTGTTCCATGCGGTTATGTTCAGCAGCGATCACAATGTCGTTGAGAACGGCAACTGCACCGACGGGAATTTCATTTTCTGCGGCGGCATTATCAGCTTCGGCAATGGCAAGGGTCATGAATTCCTCATCACTCATCATCCGGCTCCTTTTGAAGCAGAAAATCAAGATTGCGCAGAGCTTCATTTGAAATAAAAAGCCCCATGTGCGATGCTCCGAAAAGATAAATCCCATCCCATGGGATAAGAGCATGTCCGAATGCGCTTTTGAACAGAATTTTTCCATCACCGGGTGCATATTTTGCGGCGGTGATTTTTCCGGTTTTGCGGTTTACTGAACATTGCGAAACTGTATCAAACGCATTTCCGGCGAAAAGATAAAGTTTTAAATTCTTTTTGCGCGGCATCGGCTTATGCATGGCATTGGCAAATTGTCTGCCGAGAGAAAGATTTTTCGCCAGACATTTCAATGCATCATTGTGGGTGCGGAAAAATAATGTATCTGATTTGGCAGATGCCAAGCCCCAATTCAATTTTTTCCAGGTTTCAATATCATAAATATCAACAGAACTTCCGTCATCTGAGTAAATAAAAGCATTTGCTCCCGGGTGCGGCAGCATGCAGAAATAAGACTTGAAAGTACCGAGCAGTGCAGGGCGGTATTTTGCCGATCCCTGCACGAAAGCCAATCCGTTGCATAGTTCAAGTACCGTATCGGCATATCCGCAATTCGGCGTGCCGAAAACAAATAATTTCTCTACATGATCTGACCCTTCGTTTGAAAGTGCGGGCAATCCTCCGGCGGGAAGCTGCTGTGGACCATATTGCAAATAATAACGGCTAATCAGACCGCCCATTGAATGAGCAATTATATCAAATTTCTGTCCGGCAGGAAAATATTTTGATTTTTCAAGGATGAATTTGTGAAATTCAATCGCATTTTCCGGGACGCTCTGACGCCAGTCATAAGCAAAAATGAAAAGATTTTTTTCGGAATAACCGAATTTTTTCAATGCATTCAGAAGCAGGCTGTAATTTTTCAGACGGTAAACCGGAACATTGCCGGGTGCGATTTCTGCATGCATCATTATAGAACCGACTCGCAGCGGAGAAAATGCAAGCTGAAGCAGAATTTTTTTGTCAAGTATACGCTGATAACTGAATTTGCCCCAGATATTTTCATTGTCTGCAGAAAAGAGTTCAGCTCCGAAAAGCCCGTGAATAATTATTACGGGATTTTTTGCGGAGCTGTCATTAGTGGGAATTTCAGAACTGAGTTTGACAGACTGATACCCTTCTGTATGTTTGACACAACCCGAGATGATCATAATTATCAATATTCCGCCGATAAGCGGAATATTGAACAGATGACGCAGACGGGCGCCGGTCATATTCAGACCTCTTTGAAAATGAGTGCGCCGTTGTGACCTCCGAAACCGAGGTTGATATTGACGGCAGTACGGACTTTTTTCTCTTTTGCGACGTTGGGAGTGATGTCAAGGTCGCAATCGGGATCGGGTGTTTCGTAGTTGATGGTCGGGGCGATGGTTTTGCTGCGGATAGTTTCAATACATGCGATTGATTCAAGCGCACCTGCCGCACCGAGACTGTGACCCATTGTGCCTTTGGTACTTGAAACGCTGACTTTGTAAGCATGATCACCGAATGCTTTTTTGATTGCGAGTGTTTCATACTTGTCATTGAGTGAAGTTGATGTACCGTGAGCATTGATATAATCAATATCTTCGGGATTGAGACCTGCATGACCGAGAGCCATTTGAATGGCACGGGCGGCACCTTCGCCTTCGGGATGAGGAGAGGTGATATGATATGAGTCACCGGTGGCACCGTAACCGACGAGTTCAGCAAGAATATTGGCTCCGCGTTTTTTGGCGTGTTCGTAATCTTCGAGAACGAGAACACCTGCGCCCTCTGACATAACGAAACCGTCACGGTCGGCATCAAAAGGACGGCTGGCATGCAGTGGATCATCATTGCGCTGACTCATTGCTTTCATAGAGCTGAAACCTGCCATGCCGATTTCAGAAATACTGGCTTCTGCACCGCCGGCAAGCATAATGTCTGCATCCCCGCGTTTGATCATCCACATGGCTTCGCCTATTGAATGAGTACCGGTGGCACAGGCGGTGACGATACCCATATTCGGACCTTTGGCACCGCAGATGATGGAAATATTACCTGATGCAAGGTCGCCGATCATCATGGGGATGAGAAGCGGAGAAACTCTGCCGGGACCTTTGGCTGTAAGAGTACGGATCTGCTCAGTCAAAGTATTCAAACCGCCGATACCGCTGGAGACAAGAACGCCGACACGGGCAGGATCAATGTCACTGTCAGCAAAATTTGCAGGCAGACCGGCATCAGCAACAGCCTGAATTGCAGCACAGACAGCAAGCTGACAGAAAAGATCAAGACGCTTGGCTTCTTTAAAATTGATGTATTTGGCAGGATCAAAATCTTTGATCTCACCGGCAATCTGTGTACGGTAAGCTGAAACATCAAAACGTGTGACTTTGCCAAGACCGCAACGTCCGTTGACCAGAGAATCCCAGAAAGTTGCAACATCCTGACCGACGCAGGACAATACTCCGCGACCGGTAACTACAACACGGCGTTCATTCATAATTCTTCTCCATATAAAGTTGGTAAAAATTTACAGTTATACATACTGTAATATATCACAAAAACCTTAAAACTCAAGTCTGTATATATTTTTTTCAATAAAAAAGCAGCGTTTACATAGAGAAAAAATAAATGAAGGGGGTGTTGCAAAAACTCGTAAATGGTTGCAATACCCCTGTTTTTTTGTATAAATTTTTAGTTACGGTCGAAAAAATCAGTAAGCTTGAATTTATATAACAACAGTAAAAATTATCGCAGGTAAAATGTTATATCTATTTTATGAGGTAATTTCAAAAGTCCTCAAAAAATCTTGAAATTCATCGTCGCGATCTTAAAACGGAGTGTTTTCGGAGGTTATTTATTCAATAGCCACGCTCAAACTACCGTTTTAATCTCATC
>JAFVPG010000023.1 GCA_017505415.1 Lentisphaeria bacterium
AAGTGTATGCATTTCATCATTTGCATACAATATCGTCATACCCGCAAATCCAAAAATCACCGAAAAAACTGCCAAAGCCGAACTCGAAAAATACATGAAACAATGTGTCAATAAACTTTTCGTCGGCAAAGATGAAATACGGACAATTTATGTCGGCGACACTGACGAAGCACTTTTCAACGCTCTGGAACGGAAAACTCTGAAAGATGATTCCTATATCATCAAAAAAATCGGCAGAAACATCGTCATCAACGGCGGCGGCACACGCGGTGTTATCTACGGTGTTTATGATTTTCTGGAAAATGTCTGCGGTGTCCGTTTCCTGACTCAGCTCGTAACTTATATCCCCCCGAAAGGTGATGTCAAAATTTCTTCTGTTGACAAAAAATTCGACTTCTTTTTCCCAATGCGTGATATTTTTATTGCCGGAAAAAAACAACTGCCGCTTGACGGCGGCAAATTTGCCATGTCCCGCGGCATGTCCCGTGACGGCGAACGTCCGATTACAGCAAAATTCGGCGGCGGTTTTGATTATGGTCCTCCATATTTCTGCCACACCTACGACCGTTATATTCCCGCCTCAAAATACTTGAAAACTCATCCGCATTATTTCAGTTTGAGAGACGGCAAACGTTACGGAGGTCAAACCAAAGGTCAGCTCTGCATGACCAATCCGGAACTTAAAAAATTCTTCCTCTCTCTGATTCTTGACAATATCAAAAAAACCACAGCTCAAGCAAAAAAAGAAGGCAGAGCAATTCCGCTTATCTATGATATTTCAAGCAATGACAACGGCCGCTTCTGCCGCTGTGAAACCTGCGCTCCGATTGCCGAAGCAGAAAATAATTCAGGTCTGATGATTCAATTTTCAAACTGGATTGCACGCGAGGTCAAAAAAGTTTATCCGGATGTCAAATTGCAGATTTTCGCCTACACTGCATGCCTTGAACCGCCCAAAACCATCAAACCGGACGACAATATCATCGTCCGTGTCTGCAATACCGGCAGTGACCAGATTACCGGTGCGCCATCCAATCCGGATTTTGTAAAAACTGTCAACAACTGGAAAAAACTTTCAAACGGACTTTATGTCTGGGATTACGGTATCATCTATCAGGATGCAAGCGGGTTGCCGTATCCGAGTGAATTCGGCTACCCTGCAGTTTTTAAATATTACGCAGATAATGGTTTCAAAGGTCAATTCTGGGAACTTGAAGCGCCCGACCGTTCCGATATGTGGGAACTCAAATTTTATATGCTTTCAAAATATATCGTCGATCCGTACCGCAAAGATTTTGACGTGTTGCTGGACGATTTCTGCGACAAATATTACGGCAAAGCCGGTAAATATATCGCAAAAATACGCCGTACACTTTATGAAGCCTCAAAAGTTCCCCGTACCGTCATCGGCTGGGTTCCGAACAACGGTGATTTTGAATTCATCGACTGGAAAACCATGGATAAGTGCCAGCAGCTTTTTGCCCAAGCCCGCCAAGCCGCAGGCAATGACAAAACACTGCAGTTCCGCATTGACAAAGCCTCTATGGGACTTGACAGACTGTTAAGTTATGAAGCACACCGCCGTTATCTTGCCGAATTTGCCAAAGTCACAGGGAAGCCCAAAAGTGAATTTCCTTACAACATTCCATCCATCCGCAAAAAATTCCTGGAATCCTGGCAGAAAAGCATTGACTATTTCGGCTTTGTAACTCCGCAAGTCAAGAAAAATTATCTTCAGCGTTTCGCCAATATCGACCTCATGCCGATTGATTTTGATCCTGCACCGGAATTTGCAAACATTCCCCATCTCGACATCACCCCCGGTGAAATGCCGCTTGTCGTCGGCAGAGAAATGACCATTATCAAAGACAAAACTTCTCCCATCGGAGTTTCTCTGATGATCGATGCCGACAAAAACCGCAAAACTTACAAATTCCCCATGACCTTCGGCATGTACAATAAAGGACAATCCAAAGGTATAGTCTCAAAAGTCTTCCAGAAAGACAAATTCATCCCAAATAAATATCAATGGGTAAAAGTCGCCAATGTCAAACTTCCAGATTCAGCATGCTATCTCTGGCTGACCAACAGCTGGAAAGTTCAGATCCCGCTCAATAATATAGCTCCTGTCGACCGCAAAAAACCAATCACAGCTCATATCCATGTCAAATTTGAGGGCGATCTCTACTACAATGACGGCAAACCGAGCCACATTTATATCGACCGTGTTATCATAACCAACTGAAAAGGAGTATATATGAAATTAAATTCTTTAGTTACCGCATTTCTGTCAGCACTCTGTATCGGAGGCTGCTGCTGCAAGTGCGAACCGCAACCGGCAAAAGTTGTAACTTCTGCAAATCCTGCACTCACAGAAGTCACTGCGGCAAAAGAACTTGAATCTTATCTTGCAAAATGCGCTGAAAGCATTATCGTCGACGGGGATGTTATCCGCAGCATCCATATCGGCGACAGTGAAGCTGCTGTTAAAGCCGGTATCCTGCGCAAGAATATGGCCGATGACTCTTTTGTCATCAAAAAAATCGGTAATGACATCATAATCAACGGTGGCGGCACCCGTGGTGTTCTTTACGGTACTTTTGATTTTATTGAAAGAATTCTGGACGTCCGTTTTTTCACTCCGGCATGCACTTATGTTCCAGAAAAAAAGATCATCAAAGTTGATTGCGTTGACAAAGAATTCAAATTTATTTTCGCTCTGCGTGATATTTATATCGGAAAAGCATACAACCCGGACGGCGGCTATTATGCCATTGCCAGAGGCATGTCACGAGGCGGCGATATTCCTTTTGACAAAAAATTCGGCGGCTCATTTGATTACGGTCCGCCATACTCCTGTCACACCTTTGACCGCTATCTTCCGGCTAAAGAATACATGAAAAAATATCCGCATTTTTTCAGTTTGCGCAATGGAGAACGTTACGGCGGTCAGCATACAGGACAGCTATGTCTCACCAATCCTGAACTGCGTGAATTTTTCACCAAACTCGTTCTTGACAATATCAAAAAAACAACTGCAGAATATATTGCAAAAGGCATGCAGCCGCCGCTGATTTATGACGTTTCCCACAATGACAACAGCCGTTACTGCATGTGTCCGGACTGTTCCGCACTTGCCGCCAAAGAAAGACAATCCGGCGTAATGATTGATTTTGTCAATTACATCGCTGAACGTGTGGCAAAAGTTTATCCTGAAATAAAACTTCAGTTTTTTGCTTATCAATATAATGCAGAACCGCCCAAAACCATCAAAGCCCGCGACAATGTCATCGTCCGTATCTGCAACACCGGCAGCAATCAAATCACAGGAGCAGCCAATGACAAAGTTTATTCTGAATTTTTCAAACGTTGGAAAGATTTTGCCAAACATGTTTATATCTGGGATTATGCCATTACTTACGGTGATATGAATGGAGGTCCGTATCCGAGTGAATTTTATATTCCGTCCGCATATAAATTTTATGCAGACAACAACGTAAAAGGTATTTTCTGTGAATCCGAGAGTCCCGCAAGTTCTGACATGTGGGAACTTAAATATTATCTTTTGACCTGTTATGCAAAAGATCCCACCCGCACCGACTATGAAGAACTCGTCAGCGATTTCTATGCCAAATATTACGGTGCGGCGGCAAAACATGTTTTTGCGTACCGCAAAATACTTCACGAAGCTGCTGTCCGCAAAAAAGCTGTTATCGGCTGGTTTGCTTCCGGTGTAGATTTCTCCTACATCGACCTTGAAACCAATCTCAAAATGCAAACAGAACTTGATAAAGCCCGTGCCGCAGTTGCCGGCAATGCAGAATTGACTTACCGTGTCAATCGTGCAGGTCTCGGCATTGACCGTCTGCTGGGATTTGAATTCCTCGGTTCTTATCAGCGCAGTACAGACAAAAATCTGGAAAAAATTGCTGAAACTGCCCGCAACCGTTTCTGGACTACTTGGGAAGAGAGTATGAAACGCAACGCTCCGCTTACTCCCAAAACCCAGTTCAACCGGATCAAAGAACGCTGTGCAACTCTCCTCGCTTTGCCCCGTTCTCCCCGCAAAGCGGTCAAAGACCCGAACTTCAATGTCGTAAGTTTCTACGCAGATGAAATCTCCTCCATCGGCAGTACGATCACTGTTGTTCCGGACAAAACTTCTGAATTCGGCAGCTCTCTTAAAATCGCAATCCCGGAAACTAACAAAACTCACCGCTTGCCGCAATCATGCGGTATTTACAGTCTGTCTCAGAGCAAAGAAATTTATCATTGGCAGTTCACCCGCAAAGACCTCAAAGAAAATCAATGGCAATGGCTTGACCTCAAAGACGTTCTCCTGCCCGAAGGCAACAACTGTTATGTCTATCTGACCAACAGCTGGGTCGCACAGGTTCTCCTTGCCTATCTCGGCGATATTGACCGCAGCAAGAAATTTGACATCCGCGTACATATCAAATTTGACGGTCAGTTATTCTTTGAAAACGGCAGAGAAAATGTTATTTATATTGACAGAGTAGATGTTGTTCAACCCAAAAAATAAAACAGAAAGGATTTGAGTATGAAAAAACAATTCACTCTTATCGAACTCGTAATTGTTGTAATGATTTGTGCAGTTTTTACCGCACTTGTCATTCCCGCAGTCAATGCCAAAGACGGAGCATTGGCAGCAAGCTGCACAGGCAATTTAAAACAGCTTTACGCCATCGAACAAATGTATGCCAATGACAATAACGGTTACATCTGCCCCAACACCGTCAGCCGCAAAGGTCACGCACGCCACCGCATACCTTATGCCAAAGGTAATCTCGATATTTTCCACTGTCCTGATGCCAAAGATGCCCCCTACGCAAAAAAAATCGGCAAAGGCAACTGGCCCGAAGTCGCAATCGGCAAACATTACATTGACAACACCTACATGCGCAACTCATCCATCGGCGGCTGGGAGCCTTTCAAAACATGGCACGGCAAGGCACGCAAATTTGAAGGCACCAAAAATCCCGAACTTTATGTTATGATTTTTGACGGCAACATTGCACAGGGAACTTGGGAAGCAATCCGTTACAATGCCGAAGCCAAACGCTCAAGAGGTGCTGAATACCGCCACAATGAAACAGCAAATGTTCTTTTTCAGGACGGGCATATCGCCGCTTATAAAGCCGAAGATTTCAAAGGCGGCCGCGGTATCGGTTCTCCCGATGCAAAAGGCAAAAAATACATCTTCGCAAGCAGATAATATGTTTATTTAGGGAAGCGGAAAAACTTTTTTCTTGATTAAAAGCAAAAAAGATTTTTCCGCCTCCCTAAGACCCTCCACCTTTTCAAAAAAGAAAAGGGTATATAAGCTCTCTCGGAGTAAGTAAAGGGCGGGCAGGTACACGACCTGCAGCGATGTTACGGCAAAGCCGGGGATGTCCATCCCGCTTGGTATCGCGGCAAAGCCGAAAGGCGTATGGCTGGGCATGACAAACAATAAGGAATTTAAGGAAGATAAGGAGTTTAAAGCTCTCTCGGAGTAAGTAAAGCGCGGTTAGCGCCGCGAGGTCTGAAGCGGTTACTAGCGAAGCGAAGTAAGCGATGGCAGGGGTGTCCACCCCTTTTAACCTGCCAAGCAGCGACGTCGGCTGAAGCGATGAGGCGTGCGGCAAAGCCGGGGATGTCCATCCCGCTTGGTATCACGGCAAAGCCGTA
>JAFVPG010000203.1 GCA_017505415.1 Lentisphaeria bacterium
AACGCTGATTGAGTGAAGATGTGAAGGTGTGAAGAGTTTGCCTGCGGCAAACGTGAAGTGCGCCCTGACGGGCGTAAGGATGTGCAGTTTTTATGAATTTTTTTGAGGCAATACAACGGTAAAACACCTATTTGACAAGTAACACTCACCAACAGTTCTATAAGTGTAAAACTCCTCTTCATTTGTCAATCCTTTCTGTTAAATGATTGTTTTTGGTTGTTTTTTTGAGCTGACGACATGTCAGCAGAAGTTTTTTTATGGAAACACCTACAATACAAACAATATCTGTAATTGATAGTGCTTAAATTGGGGTTTTGATAAGGATTTTAACCTCCTTAACCTCCTTTTTTGTTTTTTCACGGCGTCTGCCTTCGCCGATACTCGGCGAAACACCGCTCATTCTTAATTTTTCATTCTTAATTTCGTTCCACGTTCCTCCTTCTTTTATATTTTGATAGAGTAATTCATTTTTTTAAAAGGAAAACTTTCCCTGAATACAACCTCATTGGCAGGAACCTGATAGGAGCGATAAAACTCACCTGTTTCAGGACAGCGTATCAAATCTTCGAGCATTTGCATAATAGCTTTTACCATACCTTCCAGCGGATGAGTTATTGCCGTCAGACCTAATACTAAACGGTCATTTCTGATTTCAGTATTATCATAACTTATCAGATAGTAATCTTTGCCGAGTTTTTTGTTACGGAGAGCAAACTCCTCCACCATACCGTAAGCGATGAAATCACTTGTTGTAAATATCATATAGTCATTAAGGCTGTTATCAATGACATATTGAGCGGCTTTAACACCGAAAAGTATTAATGAACGTATGATTTTTGATTCATTATGCCTGACAATGATATTTTCACGGGGGATTTTAAGTTTATCAACGGCAGTGAAAAATGCGTCCGTTCGCATCTCATTTTCTCCGTTTTCCAAATATCTGTCAAATATGATGAATTTTTTCCAGCCCGCTTTTTGTGCGACAGACAAAGCGGCAATAAAGCCCGGCACATAATCATAATACGCCTGATGAAGTTTGCCGTGCCCAGGTTTGTCATCATTGGAAAAAATGATGGGCGCAGTTGATTTTTCCTGTAAAATTTTGCGCCATTCCTCATCATGTATTGTGGAAAGTATGAGTTCATATTTACGAAAATCTATTGCAGGCAATTTCTGTTTCCTGAAATTATCTATATTAATATTGAAAATATCCGGTGCATAACCTGCATCTGCCAGAGATTGCAGCAGCATATCCTGAAAATATCCGAATGCAGATTGTTTCAAATCTACAGTTCCGTCCTTGAAATCTCCGAAAAACACAGCAATTTTAGGACGCATTATTTTCGGGCGATTGTGTTTGACAAAAGTTCCTTTGCCGGAAATACGTTCAACAATACCTTTGCGGGCAAGCGCACGCAGCGCTCTGTCAGCAGTTTTTTGCGAAACCATAAATCTACGTGCGATTTCGGCACCCGTCGGTAATCGCAACCCGACAGGCATTGCATTTTTTACAATTTCCTGTTGAAGAGTTTCTGCAATTTTTCTTCCGCTGAAATGTGATATTTTTTCAGTGTTCTTTGCCATACGATCTCCTGCTGTTTGAAAATTACTATAATGTGTTATATCATAAATGTCAAGACTGATAATCCCCCCTGAATACTCTTAAAAAGGACATGTAAGCTCCGAAAAGATGACATTTTTCAGATTGTATTTTTGAAAGCATTATATTCCTTCTGCAGGAAGTCGGAAAATGATGATAATTTCAGAATTATTGAGAAAATAAAGCAGGATTTTGCGGACGCCTTTTTCGGGCGAAATTTGTGCAATCGGCATTTTTTGAAAAAGTATTATGAATGAATTGTTCCCAATCCATACCTTGAATATTATCAACTAACACATCAAAGACATCGTCATCATTAATATTTTGAATGAAAAACCGAAATGTGCCGCCATTTTGTCAAGCGAATGAGATTGCATATCAGGAAAATTTCTGCGGCTGAGTTCGAGCGAGCAGAGATAGGGAAATTTAATGCTTTTGGCAGAATAAATTTCCAATACCGCCCGCAAATGCCGCAGGTCAAAAGAAGCATTGTGCATGACCACATAATTGGTTGAAATAAGCAATTCTTTCAAGTTGTTCCAGATTTCAGAAAACTCCGGTGCGTTGCGTAAATCATAATAATTTATGCCGTGAATCATATAACATTCCGCCGACATGAAATCCAACTTTTTGTGCGGTTTTACAAGATATTCCCGCTTTTCAATAAGTTTTCCGTCTTCGATTACCACACAGCCGACAGCACAAATACTGCCGGACTTGCCGTTTGCAGTTTCAAAATCCAATCCGCAAAGTTTCATTTCCGTTTCTCCTTATGTGATGAAAAATGTTCTGTAATCACATAAGCAAAAAGCGTGCCAATTTATAAATAACGCAAAATATCTCTTGACAGAGCTGCGATGCAATAGTATATCACTTGCGATTGTATGTTAATGAAAAGATGTTGAATATGAAAACCAGTATTATTGATACACCACTGAATGGGAAAACGAAACCTGACTTATTTGATATAAAAGGCTATCAGGATGCTCTTGTCGAATTTATAAAGTATGCAGAAGCCCCGCTTACAATTGCATTGCAAGGAGAATGGGGAAGCGGAAAAACATCATTGATGAATGTTCTCAAAACATAATTAACTCAACTTTGTAAATGTCCTAATCCATACTGCAGAGAACATTCAACTATTCTTAATTCATCAAGCAAACATAATTGTTTTAATCCGACTTCATCCATATTCGCTTTTCTCACAATATCAATTATTGAATCCGTCTGGAACCAATTTCAATTTATTTATGGATGTGTAAGCTTTATCCTAATAATGTTGTATCCTGAATTCCTTGCCCTTTCATTTCAGCAGCAATTTGTTTGCCCAGTTTACAGATTTCAATAAACTTTTTGCCTGTATATTGATAATTATATTTAGGAAGATTTTGCACTTCAAGATGCGTTAAAGCCTTAACTGTAGCTCCGTTGAAAATCATATATTCATCAGGATAATAATAAGATAACAGCTCACTGATAGTTGCTGGCCCCATTCCTTTAATCTTTTTTAAAAAAGTATCCCAGCGTTTTATAATATCATCTGAACCAAAAAGCAGATTTACAAGTTGTTCCTTTACTTCTTTAAAACCATTATCTGCGATTATTTTATCTACAACAAATTTTTTGTTTCCCCAAATAATCATTGCCCATAACCTACTAATATATTTGTAGAAAACTTCTTCTGTCATACTTAATAATTTTGCAGAATTAAAGTTTTGATAGAATTCAATTCTTTCTTTGCGTTCTTCCATCGCCTCTTGCAAACTTTCAGGATTTTCATTTTGTCTGCTTTTCAGATGTTCAATTGCAGCTGTTAATTTTGATTGATTCATATGTTTTTCGCCTTCTTTTTACTAAAAGTATTTCACGTAATTATTTCATTTCTTTACTTATTTTCTTCGTTGAATAACTCCATCTGCTTGTCGAAGTC
The DNA here is from genome assembly GCA_017505415.1 of Lentisphaeria bacterium. Lineage (GTDB taxonomy): Bacteria > Verrucomicrobiota > Lentisphaeria > Victivallales > Victivallaceae > RGIG5270. Next base: position 3,534 of record JAFVPG010000203.1, read on the forward strand.
GGATTTGAAAAGGCGGTCTTGGATGATACGGTACTTCTCGAACTCGTTTTCGGCGTGTTCTTTGGCGATTTCAGCAGTGATTTTACCGGCATCTTTTAAGATTTCCATATCATCGGCAATCAGAATACGGTCAAGATGTTTTGCCCAGTCTGCCATAGTCATCGGAATTTGCCGTTTTGCACGGCGTTCAGCCAAGTCCAGATAGGCGTTGACGATCCGTCCCAAGTCTTCAAGTTCAGATTCGTTGAGATAATTTTTAGCAATGGAAACATCAGTTTTGACAATCTTGCCGTCAGGAGCATTCTCCCAAGTGGTCAAGCCCATGTGTTCTTTACCAGCATCGGCACGTTCATAGATGAGTTCGGCAGCAGTATGTCCGTGAACCGCATAATGGAGTTTATTCTGCACTTTTGCAAAGAACTCAATGGTTGTCGGAGCATTGGGATTGTAGTCCATACTGGTGGCGTAAATATCGGTGATCTTCTGGTAAAAGCGGCGTTCACTCAAGCGGATTTCACGGATTTCAGCCAGCAAGTGTTCAAAGTAGTCCTCATTGAGAAATGTTCCGTTTTCCATTCGCTTACGATCAATCACATAGCCGCGGATAGCATAATCCCGAAGAACTGCAGTTGCCCACTGACGGAACTCCGTTGCCCGCTTGCTGTTGACCCGATAGCCGACAGCAATTATCATATCCAGATTGTAGTATTCAAGATTACGGTTGACCTGGCGGTTGCCCTCTTGGCGAACTGTTAAGAAATTCTTAAGAGTTGCCTCAGTTTCAAGTTCCTTATCTTCGTAAATGCTTTTGATATGCATGCTTATATTTGGAACGGAAGTTTGGAACAAGTCGGCAATAAGCTGCTGAGTCAACCACAAAGTATCGTTCTCAAAGCGAACTTCAATAGAATTACCTTCGTTTTGAGACGCAAAAGTCAAAAATTCAGCCGTACTGTTACGAATTTGCAGTTTTTTAGTCATTACAGCTCTCCATTTATCAGATGCAACTTTTAAAGCCTTTTTGAATTTATATTGCAGTCATAAAAACTTTATATTTTTTGTAATTTACGACAGAATAAACTAAAAAGCAAGTAATCTATTCAATTTTTAACAAAAAATTTCAAAACGGGAAAGTCCGGTTGATAACTATAATCTTTTCCTTTGCCGTTAATATAACATCTACTCCGTCAAAATGTGGCGGTGTAAAAAAAGTGATTTATTATTTCTGTTCATCTGCAACAGATAAAATATTCAAACGGATTAAACGGGATTTGCCTGTTGACTCCGGATGATATTCAATAGTATTTGTCATAAACATCTGTTTCAGAACGCGGCAGAAATGACCGCAATAAGGCTGTAAGCCCAAAACATCTGCAAGGTCTTTTCGCAACATTGGCCCCTTCAATAATTGATTGATAATATCATCATGCAGTTTATTTTTTGACCTTTTCCGAAAAACGGGAGCAATACTGTTGCGCTCAACAATATTAAACGGAATATAAATATTTTTATGTTTTCCGTTTTTGAGTATTTCCTCAAGAAGATATACTGCATTTTCGCTGAGGGCGGAATAATCTATTGTTACACCTGTAATAGAAGTTTCGCCGAATTGAAAAATATTATTATTTCCCCAGCAGATAACGCTTATTTTTTTAGGAATTGAAAGATTGAGATTCCGGATAATTTTATATGATTCATGTGCATAACCTTCATCTACAAGAATAAATGCTGTCGCTCCGTCAGATACTGCTTTTTTTACTGAAATAAGATTTTCTGCCGGAGTACATGAACGCATATTAAAAATACATCTTGATTCAGGAACTGAAATACGATGTTTTTTAAGGTAATTATAAAAAGTTTTATATCGGGTTCGACGCTTTTCAATTTCAAAAGCATCAGGAGTCAACAGAAAAATTTTTCTATGACCGAGAGAATACAATCTGTCCATCAGTTGTTTAACAGTACGTTCAGAATCCATATTCACATAACCAAGCATATTTTCAATAATACGCGGATCAGGGGGAACATTTATGCGTACAAGCGGCAGCTGAAAATGTTCAAACCATGCAGTTGTCAATTCAGGTTCCCAGGAAATACTTATTGCTCCGTCAAACAAATGACTGTGCAAAAAGTCCAAATCATCTTCCTGAATTATTTCCATTCTTATTTTCTTCAAGAACAATGTATAAATTATTGCATTAAGCAGCGCGGCAACGTATCCGTCAAGTCTGAATTTCTGCGGAGACGGTAAAATTATCACAACTCGCTTCAATTCTCCTTTGCACTTGAGTTTATAATCGAGATTTCTTATATGTTTCATTACATGTTCACGCATTTCCGGTGAAACATTCGGCTTGCCGTTGAGCACCTTTGAAACGGTTGCTTGTGAACAGCCTGCAAGCCTTGCAATATCTGTTGAGGTTATTTTTTTCACGATATAAAGTTATCCCTGTTTTTTTATTTGCCCTATATACAATAAAATATACCATTGTTTTCTGATTTTCAAGTCAATATTCAAAGAAATATTATTTTTTATTCCGTTTTTTATGGTTAATAATATTTGCAATCAAATTGAAACAGTTATATATTTACACCCAAAGAGGTTATTTACACTTATTTATAAACAAGGATAAAAAATGATAAAACTCGGAATGTTTTTACCTCCGGTTCCGGACCACAGATGGAAACTTGCGGCACAAACTGGCGTGCATTATGCAGTTTGCAGAGTAAATCCTGCCTTTTCTCCATTTTCATTAGATTCAATGGCAGAAGCTCAAAAAACATTTCTTGATGCCAGTTTTGAAATTGCAGCTTTGGAGGGCGATCAATTTGATATGTCCAGAATCAAGCTCGGTCTTCCGGGAAGAGATGAAGATTTGGAAAAATATTGCTGTATGTTGAAAAATATGGGAGAACTCGGAATTCCCGTTCTCTGCTATAATTTCATGGCAGGTGTCGGCTGGTTCCGCTCAAAATCGGATATTCCTTATCGGGGCGGCGCATTGACAAGTCATTGGTCACGCAAAGATGTACCGGAAGAGACTTTGAAATTTTCTCACGAACAATTATGGGATAATTATACTTATTTTCTGAATGCAGTCATGCCGACAGCAAAACGTTATGGCGTGCAGATGTGTCTGCATCCTGATGATCCGCCTGTTTCAGAATTGAAAGGTTATCCGCGAATTATTACAAATGCGGATGCCTATCGCAAGATGTTGAAACTTACCGAAAATGGAAATTCAGGAATTACATTCTGTGCAGCAACAATAAGAGCAATGGGCGAAGATGATATTGCATTGCTCAATGAATGGCAAAAAAAAATACCGTTTGTTCATATGCGTGACAATCAGCATATTTCTAATGGGTTTATGGAAACTTTTCATGATAACGGACCTACTGATCTTGTTGAAAGATTCAGAGTTATAAGTAAATTTGAGCATGATGTACTGGTTCGTCCCGATCATGCACCGACGATGTACGGAGAGAATAATTCCGAACCCGGATATGCGGCTTTGGGACGGATAATGGCAATAGAGTATTTCAAAGGCATTCTCGATACACTTGAAGTTGAATATAAATAAATTCTTTTAACCTGTATAAAATAAGGAGAAAAAAAATGAAAAAAAACAGTTTAGCCGAAGTAAAATTTACCTTAATTGAACTTCTTGTCGTAATTGCGATCATCGCAATTCTCGCCGGCATGCTTCTGCCTGCTCTCAATAAAGCAAGAGATAGAGCAAGAGGAATTTCCTGTGTCAGTAATTTGAAACAGATCGGAACAGCTGCTGTATTTTATGCAGATTCGTATAATGGTTTTGCTCCTGCAATACAAACTTATTTTGATAGTGCTTATCGTACTTGGACACAGATGCTGGTACAACATGAAAAGTTATTGCAGCTGTCATCTGTATTGTATTGTCCTTCTCAGTATCCAATGCGGAAAAACTGGGATTTTAGTACTTCAAATTGGGCTTTGTATACTTACGGTATGCGGGTACATGCAAAAGCCGGCTCCAATCCGCGTGCATGGGAAAATCATCCATTCCGTATCGGTACTGATCAAATAAAAGACGAATATCTGAAAATCAGCACCACACCGAGCCGTTTTGCATTATTTGCAGACAGTGTCTTGGTAAGTGATGCAAATCAATCTCAAATATATTATATTTTCCCTTTTTATGAAAGCAGTATAAATAATTATCGTACTCACGCGCGGCACAGTAAAAAAGCAAATTTATGGTTTGCTGACGGGTCTGTCCGTACTCTTGGAATTAATGAAATCACTGATCTTGATGGTTACGATGAACGTCAGGTACTTGTAAAATAAATATATTTTTCAAGTGTCAATATTTGGGAATTTGATTATGAAAGGATTTTTTTATATGAAAAAATTGTTACTTTTGCTTATCTTTTTATGCAGCTGTCTGATTTTACAGGCACAGATTCTTGTTCGCAATGCAGGGATCGGAGGAATGTGTTCTGCTAAAGCAATCGACTCTTGTTTCAATGAAGTTCTGGATTACAAGCCGGATACAGTTATATTAAGTCTTGGCTTGTATGATGCAATAAACCCTGCCAGTTTGAAAACACCTGAACAATTTGAAAAAAATTATTTGCTTCTCATAACTAAACTCAAAAAAGTAGGAGTTAAAAACATTGCCGTTATAACTGTCAATCCGGTAATAGAAGCATGCGTACGGAAAACTTTCCCCAATCATCCTGTAAAAACTGATCTTAATAAACGAATCATACTTTTTAATGAAGTGATAAAAAAAATCGCATCTGCAGAAAAACTTATTGTGATTGATTTGCATAAATTGGTTATGGCAAATGGAGGAGCGACAGAAACAGCATCTTCTTTAATAGGAAATCGTCAAAACGGATCTTCTGCCAATGGCATGAATTTAAGTAATGCCGGTTATAAATTGCTTGCAGAAAATATTGTTCAAAATATCAAATCGCCTTCTAAAATTGTTTGCTACGGAGATAACATTACCTTTGGTTCTTACGCCACAGGCTCCGGCACTGTAACCGGTAACTGCTATCCTGCACATTTGTGGCGTCTCCTCAATCCTTCTGATGTGAAAGCAAAACGAAAACCGGAAGAGATGATTGCTTCGAGTTTTACTGATGATGGTAATCTTTTGCGTAATCCACATTTTGCCGCAGTCGATGACAACAATAATGCCGTCGGATGGGCATTCTGGAAAAAAAACAGGAATTCTGCAAGCCCGATGCGAAACCCAAAAAATACATATATGCATCTGCAGGGAGCTGCCAATTCAGAAGCTTTTTTGCGTTCAGAATACATAATACGCAAAAATAATCGTTATATTTTCAAATGTCTCGTTCGCGGAGAAGGCAGCGTTACTGTCGGATATGCCCGTTGTGCAAACGGTCTTGAAGTCACCGGTCAGATAGTTATGGAAAATCGTAAACTTACTGCTGAATGGAGTGAGATTTCAGTAGATTTTACCCTGCAACTGCCCTGTAAGAATATTTATATATATTTCAAAACTCGCGGAGAAGTCGACATTGCAAATTGTTCACTTTTCCCAGTAAAAACAGAAAAGCCTTCTATTGCAGTAAAATTGAATTCTCCAATTATGAGTATTGCTTTTGCCAAGCCTGAATCAGGTGGTGGTATCGTAAGTTTGAAAAATGCATATGGAGTAGAATTTATCAATCTTACACCTATTGCAAATCTTTGGCGCATAACAATGCGTAAAATTAAATTTGACTCTTCAAAATTGAAAACGCATGCCAATCTGACAGTTGATCCGGAACAGGATGACGGCTTGAAGGGAAATGACTCCAGCGGTAATGATATCCTTCTTCTTCCTGCTGCAGTCACTAAAAAAGGTGCAGTAGGAAGCATCCGTAAAATTTCTTCAGATCACTTGGTTATGGAGTGGAAAAATATATCTGTAGGAAAAGAAAAAAATATACTCGATGTTCAAATAGATATAAAAATACTGCCTGACGGATCTTGCAATTTTCAAGGCAGTCTGAATAATCGTTCCAAAGAATATACCGTATATTATTTTGAATGTCCGCGTATTGACGGAATCGGCGGAGTACGTAATGATTTTGCCTCTGACAAATTAGCTACACCTTTTTTCAATGGTCGTCTGATAGCAGACCCGGTGCGTGAAGGGTTATTGCGCGGGACTCGCAAACTCCTTAATCCAAATCGTTCCGGCCATAGTCTTCACATGGATGTATTCAGCAATAAAAAAGATTCTTTATATCTTGCTGTTTTGGATAAAGATCAAAACTTGAAACGTTGGTTGCTTGAGAGTTCCAAGGAGCACGGCATTTTGTGGAGTGTTGTGAATGTTCCGAATAATATGCGGAAAATACCGCAATATTGGCGTATGCCTTATCAGGTTAAAATTATGCCGTTCAAAGGGGATTGGTTCGATGGATGCCGCATTTATAGAAATTGGGCGGTAAAACAATTCTGGTGTGCCAATGGTAAACTTGCTGATCGTAAAGATATTCCGGTATGGTTTAAAGAACTTTCAGATTGGTTTTGTGCAGATGTCTCAAACACTCATTTGCAGAATAGCAGATATGTAAATGATCTTGGCAAATATGGACTTGGAGCATGGGTGACTTATTGGGGCAAAGATCATGATAAAAATGATCGTATGATGAGTCATGAACGCTTCCCGATAACTCCGGCTGATCAGGACATGCTTGACTTCTATCGTAAAAATAATGTTAAAGTCAGCGGATATGTGCAATGCCTCAGTTGGAGTGATGCTTCAGAGGCATTTAAAAAATCTTCTGCTGCTTCACAGAATCTTGTTCGCAACTATTACGGACAAATAGTCTGCTGGCCAAAAACAACCGTAAAAAATGCTATCGGAAATCTTAATATTGCCTATCCGGGTAAATTATGGACTGATACGTTAAGTGATACTCTTATCAAAATGGCAAAAGCAGGGTTTGACTGTGCTTATCTTGATTCAGGTAATCATGGAGGAACGTACATGAATTTCACTCCTTTATGCAATCCGAAAGAGAGTGGAGGTGGAACAGGTTACCTGAAAGGTAATATGAATTTGCTGCAGACTATTCGTAAAAGAGCAAGAGAATATAAACCTGATCTTTGTATAACTGCAGAAAGCTTCTGGGAAGGCAATATCGGTAGTCTGGATGCATTTCTTGCAGTAAATACTACCGCTCAATATTTGGAAAATACTCGCGTCACAGCCATTCCGATGGCACATGCAGTCTATCATGATTATACTATTTTCAAATGTGCATGGTCAGGAAAGGGTGATGTTGAAAATGATAATGCTTTAGGTTTTATCGCAAAATATGCACAACTTTTCTGCTGGGGTGGTAAATCAGGATTTTCATTGATGAATCAATTTTATAAATTTCCCAACCGCGAAATTGTTATGGAAAGTACCAAGCATCGTTTTCAGGCATATGCCAAAGGTAAAAAATTTCTGGTATATGGAGAAATGCAGCGTCAGCCGGAAACGACAAAAGCATTACCTCTGCTGCCGGTAAAATGGGATCGTTATTTCGGCCCGTCTTATTGGAATATTCAACTTCCGCAAATTTTTTCATCCATGTGGAAAGCACAGGATGAAAGCTGTGGATTGGTTGCTTATAATATCGGAGAAAAAGGTTTAACAACTGAATTTGTACTGCCACATGCCGATTACGGTAAATTAAAAACCTTTAAGGTATTGTATCCGGAACAACTTGAATACAGTACAAAAATTGAGAAAAATAAAACTTTTATTACTGTTAATTGCCCGGTCCGTGTCCCGGTAATAATAGAAATGAAGGAGAAATAATATGTTTTTTAAAGGTGTAACATTCGGTTTTATGGCCCCTCACGGATATTTTTCGTCAAATGCCGCAGCAATTGAAATTCAGAGAATGATGGAAACCGGCGTGGAATGGGTATGCGTTGTTGCGACTATGTGGCAGGAACATTTTTATTCCACATTACAGTTTCAGGACGTGGAACTTTCTCCCTCCGACGATGAACTTGTAGACGTAATAAGCAAAATTCATAAGGCAGGCATGAAAGTATATCTCCGTCCCATGCTTCAGTGTCTGGATGGCGGCATGCGTATGAATATCGGATTCCCGGATGATACTGAAGTCATGCCGGGACGTCCGATGACTTACTGGCGTGATTGGTTTGCCAATTATCAGAGATTAACAAGACATTTTGCAGCATTGGCAGAACGTACATGCTGCGAAGCCTACTGCATGGACAGCGAACTGAATCAGACAATCAATCAGGACAGTCTCTGGAGAAAAACTATTGAAGAAGCAAGAAAAGTTTATAAAGGACATTTGACATGTGTAATGAGTGCTATAGAGCCTGTGCTTAATACAAAAGATAATTGTCCTGATTTCTGGCATTGTGAATTGGACAGCTTCGGTCTCAGTGCATATCCTCAAGTGGAAAACTATCCGACAGACGGACATATTCCGTCAGTTGATGAGATGATTGAAAAAATGAAGATATGGAACGATCAGTATATCGCATTCGGAGAAAAATACCCGAAAATCTGTTATTTGGGTGAATGCGGAACCTGTTCATATCGCCATGCCAGCAACACATGGGAAGCAATGTGCAAAGGACTTACAAAAGGATTCGGGCAAGGACTTCCTTTTAACGAAGAAGAACAGGCAAACTATCTTGCCGCTGTGTTGAAAGTTTATGGCTCCACAAACTGGTGGAAAGGACTTTTCTGGTGGAAATGGGATGAACAGGTGCATCGCCCGTCTTTCCATGATGATCCAGCTGGAAATAAAGATTGGACACTTTACGGGAAAGCCGCAGCAAAAGTCTTCAAAGAATGGAAAAATCCGGAAAACTGCTGACCAGAATTTAATCTTTAAAATCATCCAAAGTACATAAAAGAACAAATAAAGGAGTATTACTATGCCGTCCCTGAAAGACATGAGAGAAAAAGCAAAAGAAGCGGGGCTGATGAAACTTGATAAACTTATTGCAACACGTCAGCGTATTCCTGACTGTGAAATTCCCATTCCTATCAAGGAACTTTGCGAACGCTATGAAAAACTTTACACCGGCTGCATCAATGATGTCATGCGTGAATTCTGTCTGCTCAATCAGAATCTCCCCAGTAACATTATGCCGCTTCGTGATGAGATGACTGTTTGCGGTGAAGCATTCACTGTCAAAAGCGCACCCAATGTCATGATTGAAGGCGAAATGACTTTCCGTGCACAGATGCTTGACGATTTCAAACCCGAAGGCGTTGTTGTCTGGGATACTTCTGAAGATACTGAAGCCTCTCTCTGGGGCGGTGTTATGACTGCTACTGCCATTACCAAAGGAATCCGCGGTGC
>JAFVPG010000204.1 GCA_017505415.1 Lentisphaeria bacterium
AAAGTTGTAGTTCGAGATAGCACCGAGAAAATATATGAAAAAACAATAGAATTTTGCATAACGGCAGAAGAATATAAAAGCTTTAGAAAGAATCTGGATGAATTCTTTGCTTGCGAAATAAATAAGTTAAAAAATTTACCATCTTCTTTTTTTACTGCAACTAAAAATTTTGCTAATAACACATTAAAAAACCATAACTGATAACTGACATAATATTGCGGGGCAACGCATGGGGAATAGTTTCAAACTGATTCATGGAATTTATGAGAGCGTGATAAATCATGCTCTGGAAGAGCGTTTGTCGCGTCTTGAAGAGAATTACGCTGTCACCAAAAATCAGCTTGATTCAGAAGAAAGTTCTTTCACTCTGGCATTGCATTTGACTAAGTTGATTGCCAACAGTCTTGCCGGAATCAAAGGCGATGACCGCAAGCAAAAGCAAGCTCAGTTTTGCAATCAGTTGCTTGAGGTTATCGGGCAAAATGACAGTTCTTTCCCCGTTGAATCGGAGAAAATCGTCGAAGATTTGATGTATTTAATGCAGATTCAGGATATTCGCAAAAAACCGCTTTCTCGTCCCAATACGCCGCTGACCAACGCTGCTTTGTTTACCGGAACCGCTTCTGATCTTACGCTTGAAAGTGAGCTCAAAAAAGAAATTCAAACCGCCGACCGTATTGACATCTTGTGTTCTTTTATCAAGTGGAGCGGATTGCGCTTGATTCTGCCTTTCCTGAAAGAAGCAACTGCCGAGGGCAAACGTCTGCGCATTATCACCACAAGTTACTTGGGCGCGACCGATATTAGAGCGATTGATGAATTGCAAAAGCTCCCCAACACCGAACTGCTGGTTTCTTACGATACGGAACGCACACGACTGCACGCCAAAAGTTACATCTTTCATCGTGACAATGGCTTCGGAACGGCTTATATCGGTTCGTCCAACATCTCCGCTCCGGCGTTGACAAGCGGTCTTGAATGGAACCTTAAAATCAGTCAGTTTGAGTCTCCGTACCTCTGGGAAAAAGTTTGCGCCACCTTTGAAACATACCAGAACACCGCCGAATTTACCCGCTATGATGAAACTTCCCGCGAGCGTTTAACGCAGGCGTTGCGCCACGAAAGCGGCAAAGATAACGACAAAGAGGATTACATGGCGTTTATGGATGTTACGCCGTATCCGTATCAGGAAGAAATTCTCGATAAAATCCGCGCCGAACGTGAAATTCACGATCGCCACAAAAACTTGGTTGTTGCCGCTACCGGTACGGGTAAAACGGTGATTGCCGCCTTTGATTTCAAACGAGTCCGCAAAGAACAGCCCAATGTAAAATTTCTGTTTGTTGTTCATCGTGAGGAAATCCTGAAACAGAGCCGCTTTACTTTCCGCAACATTCTGCGGGATCAGAACTTCGGCGAGTTATTGACCGGGTATGAAAAGCCGGAAAGTTTTGATCACCTTTTCTGCTCCATTCAGAGTTTGAATTCGCAGTATCTCTGTTATAAACTGCCGGAAAATTACTACGATTATATTGTTATTGACGAGTTCCACCACGCCGCCGCTAACGGCTATCAGGAGTTGCTGGAACACTTTAAGCCCAAGTATCTGTTGGCGTTGACCGCCACTCCGGAACGTCACGACGGATTGGATGTACTGAAATATTTTGATTATCACATCGCCGCTGAAATCCGTCTGCCGGATGCCATCAACCGCAAACTTTTGTCGCCGTTTCAGTATTTCGGCATTTCCGATTCGGTGGACTTGAGCACCCTGAAATGGAGCAACGGCGGTTACGATAAAACGCAGTTGAATAATATCTTTACCGGCAACCATGTCCGCGCCAATTTGGTGTTGCAGAAAATGCACGAAATTCTGTTGGATATCAACGAATGTCGGGTACTTTGCTTCTGCGTAAGCCAAAATCATGCGGAGTTTATGAATGACTTTTTCAATGCGCATGGGGTGAATTCTGCCGTATTGACTGCCCAATCCAGCGTGCAGGAACGCAACAGTGTGCAGGGGCGTTTGATCTCCAAAGAAATCAACGTGATCTGCGTGGTCGATCTTTACAATGAAGGTGTGGATATTAAAGAAATTGATACGGTACTGTTCCTGCGCCCGACCGAAAGTTTGACCGTTTTCTTGCAGCAGTTGGGGCGCGGTCTGCGCTTGCACGAGGATAAAGAGTGTTTGACGGTGCTGGACTTTGTAGGCAATGCACACAAAAACTTCAACTTTGAATATCGATTCCGGGCGATGCTTGGACCTTCCGGCGAAAATGTGATCGACGAAATGGAACACGGATTCCCGCATTTACCTGCCGGATGCCACATTCAACTGGAAAAAGAAGCGCAAAAGCGGATTTTGGAAAACATCAAAGGCAGCATTTCTGCCGGTCGTCAGGCAATGTTGGTGAGCCGCATTGCCACCTTTGAAAGCGAAACTGGAAAGCCGCTAACTCTGGAAAACTTTGTGGATTATCACCACTTAAAACTTGCGACGATTTATCAGAAAGCCTTGTTCGCGCGGTTGTGCCAACGGGCGAATTTACGGAATGATTTTGAGTTTGCCGAAGAATATCGGTTGCGGAAAGGGTTGCTGCGTATCTGCCATTTGAACTCGGCATATCAGCTCAAAACCTTATTAGAACTTCTGCAAGCACCTGCTGACAGGCTGAAAAACCTGTCCGATGATGAAGAACGCATCCTGACCATGCTTCACTTCTCCATGTGGGGACGAAATACTGAGATAAAGACTGTTCAGGAAAGTGTGGCAAAACTCAAAGAAAATCAGCTCTTTTATGCGGAATTGCTGGATGTGTTGAATTACCTTTTGGAACACGCCGACTTGGTGACTGCCAAACCGGAACTGCCTTTTGATTGTCCGCTGGAACTCCACGCAAATTATACCCGCGACGAGATCTTGGCGGCGCTGGGCAACTGGACGATGGAAAAGTCTCCGGAAATGCGCGAGGGCGTGAAGTATCTGCCTGAAATCAATACCGATATTTTTCTCGTTACGCTGAATAAGTCCGAAAAACACTATTCGCCAACGACCATGTATTTGGATTACGCTATCAGCGACGAATTATTCCATTGGCAGTCGCAAAGCACCACCAGTACCGAATCGGCAACCGGTAAACGTTACCTAAATGGCAGCAGTACCGTATTGCTCTTTGTCCGTGAAAATAAAAGTGCAGACGGAATAAGCTCAAGTTATTGCTTTCTCGGACCGGCTCAATATGTTTCTTACAGCGGTTCTCGTCCGATCAACATAACGTGGAAACTGCTCTACAAGATGCCCGCCCGCCTTTGCCGAATGACCGAGCGCATGGCAATAGCGTAATATATTTAAGAAAATTATTCAGGAGCAAAAATAATGGGAATGAATGATTTATACTTAGATGCTCAGTCGCAAGGTTATTATGAGAGTGACAAAAATGCATGTGCATGTTGTGCGGGTGATGCATTTATCACAGAGTTAATTGAAAAAAATAATGAAATCAAACAATGTGATTTTTGCAAGAAGCGAGCTAAAACAATTTCTGTAAATTGCATTTTAGAACGATTTATGCGTTTTATTTGCTTTTTTTACGATCGAGCTGTAGAATCGTGCCCCGTAGAGCATGGAGAATATTTACTTCCGACAAAAGACGTATACGAACTTGCTGACGATTATCTCAATGTTAAAAAAGATAATCTCTTTGAATTTCTTAAAGACCAGCTTGTATTAGATGAAGTTTATTGTGAAAAACTAAATGATTATGGAAATGAAATTGTATACAGTCCATTATGGATGTGGAATGAATTTTCACGACAACTTAAACACGAAATGCGTTTTTTCTTTTGGCGCAATTCTGATCATACTTTTCATGATGAGCCGTTGCCATATTCTATTCTTTTTGAAATTTCTAAGAATGTGGAATTTTTTAATTTCGTAAAAAAAATTCCAGAAGGCACATCTTTATTTCGTGCTCGTTCAGGAAATAATTTCCCTCATACGCCTCAAGCTCTTGGCGCTGCCCCTGATAATATTGCTCCAGATAACAGAATGTCTCCAGCCGGGATATCGCTTTTTTACTCAAGCAGTGATTTCAAGACATGCCTTAGCGAAGTAAGAGAAAGCCAATCAACGTTTACAGTCGGGGAATGGGTCACTTGTCATGATATGTTATTTTTGGATCTTTCGCAATATTTGAATCAGGAAAACAATTATCATTTACCTAATATAAGCATCTTTGATTCAGATAATCTTGACAAAATTCCAATAAGAAATTTTTTTGCAGACTTTTTGTCGGATGTTAATAAAAAAATTGACCGTGAAGATCTCAGCAAAAGATATGAATATGTTCCGACTCAAGTCGTAGCTGAATTTTTTCGTCACATTTACAGAACAAGTTCAGGTGAAAAACTTTCTGGAATAATATATCCAAGCTGCCAGAATCCAGGAGGAAAAAATTTTGTAATATTCTGTGGTCAACGCGGTTGTTTGCCTCCTGAACGAACACAATTTGTTAAGCTAAAAACAATACAAACAGTGGATTAAACTTTTTTATGGAAACTGAACTTTGTAATATGTGTATGATCACCGATGCCCAGGGGCGGGTGTTGGTGCAGGAACGGCTGCCCAAGCCGTCGAATCCATGGTCGGGATTGACTTTTCCCGGCGGACATGTTGAGCCGGGAGAAACGGTTGTGGCTTCGGTGATCCGGGAAGTTCAGGAGGAAACGGGGCTTTCTGTTTCCAACTTGCAGAACTGCGGATATATTCAGTGGTACAATCCCATTAAACAGTCGCAATATTTTGTTTTTCTTTTCAAAACCAGCACCTTTTCCGGAGAGTTGAAAGGCTCTGCCGAAGGCAGCGTCAAGTGGATGACTTTAGATGAAATGCTTTCTGGAAAACTCGCTCCCAACATGACCAAATACCTCGCCGTCTTCCAAAACGAAAACATCCCCCAAGCCTACGGCATTTCCGGACAGGGGTTGAATGTTTTAGATTATAACGGAAACAACATCGAAAGTTTTAATACAAAATGAAATCTTTATTTACTGTTCACGCTGGAGAATATCTTACCGGTGCTTATATTGAAGAAAAATTATCAAACAAAGAGCATTCATACAATGTCTGGGTTCCCGGACGGGATACTGGAATTGATTTATTAGTAACAAACTCCGATAATACAAAAATGTGCTCTTTGCAAGTAAAGTATTCCAAGGACTATTATTTGACTCTTGGAGGCTCCGAGTTAAAGTTCCGTAACAATCTTGCTGCTTGCGGATGGTGGGTTTTGAACCCGAAAAAAATAGCCGATTCCAAAGCGGATTTTTGGGTGTTGATGTTGCTGCCGTTTGATAACAAAGATCCGCAATTTATCATTATAACTCCTCAAGAACTTCTAAAACGGCTGACTGAAATTCACGGAAACAGTTCAAAACAGAATACCTATTTATGGATCACAAATGATAAAAATGGTTTTCGCTGTATAGAAACCAGAGATTTAGACAAAACTGAAAAAGAAAATGTTTTTATCAGGCATGAGTCCCCCGGAGTGT
>JAFVPG010000205.1 GCA_017505415.1 Lentisphaeria bacterium
ACTCGGTATTTCCCACCACTCAACAGAAGATATCGCCATTATGCGCGCTCTGCCGAATATGGTTGTCCTTGCTCCCTGTGACCCGATTGAAGTTGCCGCAGTCACCAAACTTATGATGGATTATGCAGGTCCTGTTTATCTGCGCTGCGGATACAAAGGTGAACCGGATATTGTCGGCAAACCCTTCGAAGCAAAACTCGGCGGCTCTTCCCTCATCCGTGACGGAAAAGATGCAACCTTATTTTTCGCCGGAACTGTCGGCATCAACGCAGTCAAAGCTGTTGAAGAACTGGCAAAAGAAGGTATCAACTGCCGCCTCGTCAGCCTTTACTCCATCAAACCCATTGACAAAGATGCAATCATATCCGCCGCAAAAGAAACCAAAGGTATCGTCGTTCTCGAAGAACACAATATCTGCGGCGGTGTCGGCAGTGCTGTTGCTGAAGTCCTCATGGACAACGGTGCAGGCAATGTTCCCTTCAAACGTGTTGCAATGCCCGATGTCAATGCTACCAAAGTCGGCTGTCAGGCATGGATGCGTGAACAGTACGGTCTCGGTGTCAATGATGTCATCAATGCAGTTAAAGAGGTCATCAAATAATTTCAGGAGAATCGCAATATGAAACGTTTGCAGGGAAAAACTGCGATCATTACAGGCGGTGCCGGCGGTATCGGAAAATCTGCCGCTGAACTCTTCGTCGCTGAAGGTGCAAAAGTCATTATCGCTGATATTGATGAAAAAGCAGGTATGGAAACCGCCGCCGCCATCGGCGCGGTTTTCGTCAAATGCGATGTGTCAAAGAGCGAAGATGTTCAGAAAGTCATTGCCGCATGCGATGGCAAACTTGATATTCTCTACAACAATGCAGGTGTTTATCTTGCCGGACGAGACGGCAGGATCACCGATGTTTCAGAGGACATCTGGGAAAAAGTCATTGCAATCAATTTGCGAAGCGTTTTTCTTTTCTGCAAATACGGATTGCCGCTTCTGATGAAAAACGGCGGTTCCATAATCAATACCGGTTCAAGTGCCGGTATGATCGGAATTCCTGATTGTGATGCATACACTGCGACTAAAGGTGCGATCGTGCAGCTCACCAAATCAATGGCTGCCGAATACGGACGCTACGATGTCAGAGTAAACTGTATCTCTCCCGCCGCCATCATGACTCCCATGATGCGTCAGAGCAATCCGGAAAATTCAACATTTGACGAAGAACGTTTTCTGAAATTGCGCACTCCGCTGCGCCGTTACGGAACACCGGAGGAAATTGCAAAAATCGCTCTTTTCCTCGCTTCAGATGATGCAACTTATCTCAATGGTGCAGTGATTGCAGCTGACGGCGGTATCACCATCAACGGAGATTTGTCAAAAATAAACTGATATTAAATGCTTTCAGGAGATTTCAAAATGAAAATTCATCTGTTTACGGCAATTACGGCGGCAGCGATGCTTTGCGGATGCAGCTTCTGCACTGAAGTGCCATTAATGAATATTGAATATGCTGAAAATATCACCATCGACGGCATCGTTGATGAAAAATGCTGGCAGAATGCACAACAATACGATCTCGGAGTATCCGGGAGTGCCATGGAGTACAAACATCCCTCACTGGCAAAACATTACGGAAACAGAGTTCTCTCCCCCGGTTATGTCAAAATGCTTCATGACAGAAATTATCTGTATATCAGTGCAGTCATGCAGGATGATGATATTATCGCTTACGGCAAACGCGACCAGCAGATCCATTGTACAGAAGGTGATGTTTTTGAAATCTTCCTGAAACCGGAAAATGCAAATCATTACTGGGAAATACATATCACTCCTGCCGGTCATTGTGCAGTACTTTTTTATCCGTCAAGAGGCTATCATTTCCTGCCGGGAATAGTCATGCCGTCAACCCGTCCGTTGAAAAAAATAAAGTACAAAGTCAATGTAAATGGAACTTTGAACAAAAATACCGACAAAGACAAATTCTGGTCAGTTGAAGCGGCAATCCCGCTTGCGGAGCTTGCCGCCGCCGGTGTCCCGTTTGATGCACAGAATCAATGGCGCATTCTTTTCGGCAGATATAATTTTTCAAAATATCAGACTCTTTGCGAATTAACATCTTTTCCGGAACTTTCCAAAATCGATTTTCATATCCATGAAGAATACGGGAAAGGGAAAATAAAGAATTAAGAATGCTGCCGTGAAAAAATGATCCAATACCTTAACAGAAAGGAAAAAATATGAAAAAAGCATTCACACTGATCGAACTTCTCGTAGTTATCGCTATCATCGCAATTCTTGCCGGTATGCTGCTCCCCGCCTTGAACAATGCCAGAGAAAGAGCAAGAAGTGCCAAATGCATCAGCAATTTGCGTCAGCTGGGAACATCTTTTACTCTTTATGTTGATGATTTTGAAGGGAAAATACCGCTTCCGAGTTCCGCTTCCCATTCATGGTTCAAATCTATGTATCAGGCAAACTATCTCAATGATCCTCAAATCGTTTTCTGCCCCTCCCGCAGCAATGCAAAATGGAGCGGCACCAACTGGATACATCTGAGTTATGGCATCAATTCCAATTTTGTCTGGCCGAGTGATGCCAATGGTCAAAGCATCAAAACAGTCACCAATCCGAGCCGCATGATAGCTTTCGGGGAAACAGCCGCTTATTTCAATGGCAGTTCGCACTGGGTGCTTTACACATATTACGATGCAGCGCAATGCGGAATTTATCCTTTCCACGGCGGCAAAAAACAGGCGAATATTAATTGTATTGACGGTCATGCAGAAACCCTTTCCAACAATAAAAGTGGCCTTGATTTCTCCATTGCTGCTTACAAAGCCAATGGCGTAACCGGCAGCTTCAATACCGCAAACAACCGTTGGACCAAAGACGGCAAAGCATATTGACCGCAATGCTGACCGGTAAAAATTTCAAAGCTATGTAAAAGATAAATTTGAAAAGTTGGGAAAAAATGCTATTATACCGTGTAGGTATTGTTCTATTTATCGAATACTGAAAGTTGAATTATCTTCAGTATTTATGATGAAACAATTACAGGAAGACAAAACAGTATATTAACATTTTGAATACAAAAGGAAATCTATCTATGAATCACTGGAAAAATATTTTAGCAACTGTATGCTGTACCACTGCACTTCTGCACGGCGGAGAAAAGAAAAATGAAATGCCGTCATTGCAGTCATTTGCAACTTTGCAGACATTGCAGCAGAAAATGCGTTCAACAGAAGGAATCAAAAGATTTCCTCCTGCAACTGACCGTAAATCATGGGATAAAATGTATCATGGCGATCTTCAGAAAAAATACACTTACGCCATTCTTGAAGCCGCTCCGAAAATACTGAACACTCCATGGCCCGGATGTTCATTAAAACTTTTCACCCGCTACATCAAAACCGGTGACAGAATTGCTTATCAGGCTGAATACAGCGCCAAACGCAAACGTCTGATAACTCTCGCTCTGGCTGAATGCATTGAAAACCGCGGCCGCTACATCGAAGAAATCGCCGAAGGCATGTGGCAGATAATTTCTGAACCAACATGGGCATATCCCGCTCATGAACGCTTCAATGCCCCTGACCCCGTACCCATTGCCGGTAAATATGAAGTCGTCGATCTCGGTTCATCTGAAACCGGTCTTATTCTGGCAAACATCATGGAACTTCTGGAACCCCAGCTGCTGGCTTACTCCCCATCTCTGCTTGAACGGGTCAAAAAAGAGATCGTGCGCCGTGTGATCGAACCGCTTGAAGCAGAAGATGATGAACCCTGGTGGCTCAGAAAAGTTATCTATCACCCCAGCAACTGGATCCCGTGGTGCTGCTCCAACTCTTTCGGCGCCGCCGTTTATGTCCTCAAAAAAGATCCTGACAGATTGGCAAAACTGACTTGGAAAATGTTCTCTGCCGTGGACAAATTCATCGGAGTCTATATGCCGGATGGCGCATGCGATGAAGGACCGGGATACTGGACACATTCCGTTGCAGAAATGTATCAATTCATGGAACAGGTAAATTGCAGAACAGAAGGCTTGTACAATGATTTCTTCAAACAGCCGAAAATCCGCCGTATGGGTGAATTTATCGCAGATTTGAACCTGACCGGAAACTATTTCATGAACTATGCCGACGCTCAAATAAAAATGCAGTCGCTGAATTATGGGATGCTCTATGCTTTCGGCGACAGTATCAACAGCGATCTCATGAAATCTTTCAGCATGAAATTTGCAGAAATCAATCGGGACGTTCCTCCGGATACCGGATTGATGACTGTTCTTTATCTCTTCCGCTATCCTTTCAAAACTGATTTATCATCTTACAGTCACGGTAGTTATGCCTTTTATCCCGACCGTCAGCTTTTTATCGCAAGAGAAAATGCGAAAAATCCCGAAAAAGGTTTTATAGCTTCCATTAAAGGCGGTCACAATGATGAAGGTCACAACCACAACGATATCGGACATTTCTCCATCTTCGCAAATGGCAAACCGTTGATCGTTGACGTCGGTGCAGGTACATATACCCGCAAAACTTTCTCTCATGAACGTTACTCAATCTGGTGGATCGGCGGCATGGGACACAATACTGCCGCAGTCAACGGTAATATCCAGCTGCAAGGCAGAGAATATTCCGCCGCTGTACGTCAGGTTAAGACCGGAGGAGACAGCCCCGCCATAACTCTTGACCTCAGCAAGGTTATTCCTGATAAAGCCGGTATCAAAGAATATTTGAGAACTCTGAAACTCGACCGCAAAAAGAGTTCCGTTACCATCACTGATACCATTACTATGAAAAACGGCAATGCAGATGTAGAAATAAAACTCTACTCCCCGCAAAAAGCCGTTTCATTCAACAAAAATCAGATCAAATGGGACGATGCTGTAATGAATCTTGAAAATATCAACTGTATTTCAATCCGGCAAGTCGACTTGAAAGATGAAGCAGGACTCGCAAAAAACTGGGGCAATCTCTATTGTATAACTCTCAAAGCTCAACTCAAAAATTCAATTTCTTACAAACTTGAATTTATTAAAAAATGAGAAAAAAATGAAAAAACTGACAGCAGCAATATTTATTTTATTTACTGTAACTGTGGTAATGTCAGCAGCTGCAAAAGTTCCATCACCATGCACAGAGCAGGAGAAAAGTATGAATATCACTATTGATTTCAAAAAATTCAATGGAAAAAAAATCAAGGCCCTTCACGGTGTCAATAACAGTCCTTTGAAACTTGACAAACCCATTGATACATTTATCGAAGCCGGTATCCCATATACCAGACTGCATGACACCGGCGGTGCTTACGGACGCAATGTTTTTGTCGATATTCCGAATATTTTTCCTGATTTCGATGCAGATGAAAACGATCCGGCTTCATACAGATTTGAATTTACTGATGCATATTTGAAACAGCTGTATGCCTCCGGAACAAAAGTTTTTTACCGTCTCGGCGTGACGATTGAAAACAATTATAAAATCCGGGCATATCATATCCATCCTCCGAAAGATTTTGCCAAATGGGCAAGAATTTGTGAACGCATCATACGCCATTACAACGAAGGCTGGGCAAACGGTTTCAAATACGGAATTGAATACTGGGAAGTATGGAATGAACCCGAAAATCCTCCAATGTGGCAGGGGACAAGAGAACAATTTTTTGAATTGTACAAAGTTACCGCACGCCACTTGAAAAAATGTTTCCCGAATATCAAAGTCGGCGGCTACGCTTCATGCGGTTTTTATGGATTACGGGATCAGAAAGACAGTGCATTTCACCGCAGTTTCGTTGAATGGGCGGAGAAATTTACTGAAATGTGCGCCAAAGAAAATATTCCTCTGGATTTCTACTCATGGCACCGTTATTTCAACGATCCGGATGAAATTATTTTCGATGCGGAATATGTCCGCAAGTTGCTGGACAAAAACGGTTTGACCAAAACAGAAAGCATTTTCAACGAATGGAACTATTATAACTGGCAAAGCAAATATCCGTTTGACCTCATGAAAGAGGCTGAAGGCGCATCAAATATTGCAAAAGCATTTATTCTGCTCCAGAAATTGCCCGTGGACAAAGCAATGTATTACAATGCCTATCCCTCTTCCGGTTACGGCGGCATGTATTATTTTCCCAGCGGCACTGTCACTCCGACCTATTATTCATTCAAGGCATTCAACAGTTTGTACAAACTCGGCAGCGAAGTCGAATGTGATTACGACAATTCAAAAATCGCCGTCCTCGCCGCCGGGAATGGCAAAGCAGGCGCATTGATCGCCGCCAATAATAAAGATGTTCCCGTCAAGGCAAATTTCATATTGCAGAACGTTCAGGGCAATATCAAGGCGTTCATCATTGACAAAAAACGCACATTTGAAGAAATAAAATTTACTCCGGAATTTGAAATGCCGCCTTATTCCGTACTGCTTGTTGAAATAAATTCAAATACCGGCAATGCCAAAGTCACACAGGATACCTCCAAGGTAAATTTCGCAGGACTGGATAACAGCAATAATCATAAATAAGTTTTTAATATTTTTAACAGAAAGGTTCAACATGAAAAAACTACTGCTGATTGCCGGTATAATGCTTGCCGGTGCCGCCGTCATGGCGAAAGTCACAATCGTTTCAGGACATGTCATTTTCCCTGAAAAAGTTGCCGCATATCGTCTGGCTTTTTATCTCGAAAAAATGCTCGGAGAAAAAGTTGAGGTCGTCAAAGAAGCCAAAGGGCCCGCCATATA
>JAFVPG010000206.1 GCA_017505415.1 Lentisphaeria bacterium
GGCCGCATCATCTTTGTGCAGAGCCATACTGGTTTCCATGACTTTTACCCGAATCAATCCGCCAAATGGTGCGTGTGCCTCAATGAGCAATTCCGTTCCGGGAACGATCCCTACATCAGCAAACTTTTTCCGTCCGCGGGACTGGGGCGAAATTCCGACGATGGTTGCCTTCGTCCCGACCGGCAGTTCAGCCAGAGAACCTTTTGCATCTGCATAACCGCAGAGGCAACATTGTTGTTTCATAACTCTTCTCCTTGTTATTTAATGTTTTGTAAATAATTAGTCTCGTCTAACTCACAGATTAAAAAAAGAACAGAAGCACTGGAGAATACCTAAAAGAAATTTACCTCTTCATGATTCTACTTTTGCCATAATATATCGCTGAATCATAAAAAATTCAAGTTAGCCTTGGCTAATTTTCTTGAAAATTTTATTCTGTCGAAGGATTACAATCAAGATTCACGATTACCGCAGAGTTCAGCAAGCAGCGTAATTTCCGCACAGTTTCTTTTATAACGCACCTGGTGGCGAAGATCAGCCCCAGGTCAATGCCTGCCGATCCCGGAAAACTCGGCACAGCGAGCCGTTTCTGGGCTTAAAGTGCAAATCCAAAGTGCAAATTTTGCACTTTGAAAATAGAATGCAAAGTTAATCGTCGCTATTTATTTTTCCGAGTTACAGTGCTGTATTAAAAGCGGTACATAAGTAGGGAGTCCAGACAAATCCGCGTGTCACCGTACTGGTAGAGAACTCTCTCGGAAAAACTGCAAGTTTCTCTGATTAAATTTATGTGTCACCTGCGAATGCTTGATAATCAAGCATTTATAAAAGTGAGAATGAGTTCGGATTTGATTATAAATGCCACACTTTTTTTGCCAAAAAAATGGCGAACGAAGCCGCAAGGATTCACTTCACGCTTTTTGCAACTTGCCGCAAGCGGCAATCGCAAAAGCTCTTCACTGAATAACCGTTACGCCTTGATTTTTCCTTTTGCCATGCTATATTAACTTCAGAAAGGAGGAAAAATGAAAAAAATCATTTTTTTATTTTCATTACTTTGCATTTGCCATTTTTCCTTTTGCACAGAATTTGATCCGGCGGCGTGTCCGGATTTATCTGCAAAAATCTTTCCCGGAAACAATAATTGGTCAGTTTTACTTGTTACATCTTCCGGATATGATCACAGCGGTTTGGGATTCGACTATGCTACATGCCGTGTGGTCGGTAAAACTTCAAAAAATACTTGGAGGACGTTGCTCCATTTTGAAATGGCTCCCGGCAAAAAATCTCAATTATATTACCTGGTTACCATTTCACAACGTGCAGCCAAAGAAAGTGACCGTTTTGTATTAGCGATAGATGAGCCCTTCTTTACCGGACCTGAAAAGACGATTCCTTTGCAAATCATAAGAAACAGTAAGGCAACAGTTACATTTACCTCGTTTGCAAATTCAGATAATCAAACTGAAATTCTTCGTGAATTGAAAATAAATCTGGCGAATAATACTGCATTTTTTACCAACAAGCCGGATAAAAAACTGAAAATAGCCTGGTATGCGGATTTTTTCGTTGCAGAGGGGTTGCCTAAAGGAAATGACACATTTTTCTTTGTCTGGTCAGGAATAGCCTGGTCTCGTAAAACGGAAAACGGTATTACCGCCCTTCATTATAAGGTCGGGAGCCGCTTCGGGATATTTCCGGTTTATGAAAAATTTTATCTGACTGGTATTGAATAGTATTCTGATTTTTTGGCAAAAAATGGCGGATGAAAACACTCCATTTCGTTTGCTTGCCTCCCCTGTGTAATGCAATGAAGCCGGGACATCTGCTTTGCTTGCACTGCGGCAATGCCGCCTTGATTTTTTCTTTTGCAGTGATATATTATCCCCCGAAAAAAATAATCTTATGGCTGAAAGCGGCGAATGAGGAGGAAACCGGTTCGGTATTATGAAGTTTTTTACTTCCAGCGGAAAAGCTCTCGCTTTTTCCGGAGTTGATCTCCCGGATGATTTTACCGGTATCGAGGCGGTATATCCGGCTCTGCTCAATGAATATTACCTTTCGCTGATCGACTGGGAAAATTTCCAGAATGATCCCATTGCTCTGCAATCTTTTCCGCGACAGGAGGAGCTGGCTGATGAAACATCCAGTTTCGATCCGCTTGCAGAGAAGAAACAAATGCCGGTGCCGCGGCTGATCCATCGCTTTAAAGACCGGGTGGTGATCCTTGCCAACAGCCATTGTGCCATGCGGTGCCGCTTCTGTTTCCGCAAGCGGGAGTGGGCAAACGGTGCTTCCCTGCCGCCGCTTGCCGACAGTGAATTGGATGAAATTATCAACTATTTGCAGAAACACCCGGAAATAAGAGAGATCCTGCTTTCAGGCGGAGATCCGCTGATGCTTGCTGAAAAACGGCTGCTGGAGATATTGTACCGCCTGAAAGCCGTACCGTCAATAGATATCATCCGGGTTGCCAGCCGTATTCCGGTGGTCTGGCCGGACAGAATAACGCCGTCTCTTGCCGCTGCTCTCGGTGATATTCCGGGAGTGTGGTTTGCCACCCATTTCAACCATCCGCGTGAAGTTACTCCGGAGTCTTCCGCAGCCTGTACCCGATTGGTGAAATCCGGTGTCCCGGTGATAAATCAGACCGTCCTGTTGAAAGGTGTCAACGACCGGGCGGAAATTCTGGAAGAACTTTTCCGCAAACTGGTTGCCCTGCGGGTCAAACCGCATTATCTGTTTCACGTCGATCCTGTACGGGGAGTGCGTCATTTTGCCACCGGCATTGAATGCGGTCTGGAAATATTGAAAACTTTCCGTGCCACATTGTCTTCACTTGCAGTGCCGACTTTTGCCATAGATCTGCCGGAGGGCGGCGGCAAAGTTGCTCTCCAGCCGGACTATCGTGTTGACGGAAAATATCCGGATATTCACAGTGAAAAACTGATCGCTTACGACGGAAAACTTCCGGATCCACTTTGAATCATCCCCCGAAAATATGGTTTTTTGTCCCGGATGAGAAACCGGAAGCAGAATAATTTAAGCTGTGGATCGCTTAAGCCGCAGCAGAAAAATTGTATTTCATCTTGAAATAAATGTGAAACCGGTGTATATTATCAGAATGTTTCCAGTTATTGAACCAGAGGATGCCGGATGAAAGAAACTGTCTTGAAAAGAATAAGTTTTTCGATCGAAGAAGAACTTTTTGATCAGCTTGAGATTTTATTGGCTCAATCCGGTTACGATAATCGTTCTGAATTTATCCGGGATATGATCCGGAAACAGTTGACACGCAAACAATGTTCCGAATCCGGCAAAGTCATCGGGACGGTCAGTGTTTTGTGCAATTTGAAAAGTTCCGGGATCGAAACAAAATTATTGCAGACCATTGACCGCTCCGGACTTAAAACTTTGGGGGTCAGCCGTTTCGCTTTGGAAAATGATTTATCGACAACAATGATCAGCGTGGAGGGGATCGGCTGCGACATCCGGGATCTGGTTTATTCTGTCAGAAAATTGAAAGGTGTGATTCAGGCTGAATTTGTTATAACTTCTGCTGCCGGGTGTCAGAATAACTGATTTTTTTTTTGGACAAACAGTATTACGAATTTTGAAAAAATAATATTTTGAATATAAAATTGGGAGAAAATATGATGAAAAATTTCAGCATGGCCGAACAACAAACAAAACAACAAAGTACTCCGCTTTTCTTGAAAAAGGGTGAGGGGTTTGGGGAGAGGGGGAAAAACCTCTTTTCCCGCCCGCTCGGCGGGTTGCGTAAAAACTCGCCCTTCGCTTCGCTGGGGCTCGAACAACAAA
>JAFVPG010000207.1 GCA_017505415.1 Lentisphaeria bacterium
AATCACCACTCCGGTAGACTGGAGTCTTGCCGCATTCATTCCCTTCAGCATTTTTGATCTTGATGAAAAAGTTGCTTCAGGTGATGTCTGGCGTGCCAACCTTTACAAATGTGCCGATCACTCATCTCACAATCACTGGATCTCAGCATTCCCGCTGACCCATCTCAATTATCATCTGCCCGAATGTTTCCAGGAAATCGTTTTTGAATAATTATGATATTTTTTGATACTCATTATCATCATCGTGCGGAAACAGAGTACAGTGAGATTATCAGCTCTTTCCGTGCGGAGATGGCTGAAAATGACAAGCTCTGCATGATTGCACTCGGCGGCTCGTATGAGGAAACTCTTGTCGCACGGTCAGCGGCATGCAGTGCTGAAAATATCTGGTTCTGTTCCGGCGTTCATCCGCATTGTGCGGAGGAATTTCTGGAACGGAACGATGATTTTTCTGAACTTGAGAATGATCCGAAATGCTGTGGTATAGGTGAAATAGGTCTGGATTATTATTATGATTTTTCGGATGCTGGATCGCAGAAAAAGGTTTTTGAATATTTTCTTGAACGTGCTTTGGCAAAAAAATTCCCTGCGGTTGTACATGTCCGTGACAAAGAAGATAGTATACAGGCTTATGCTGATGCTTATGGATTATTGGCTGAATTTGCATCATCAGGCGGCAGATTTGAATTGCATTCGTATGCCGGAAGTATTGAATATCTGGAAAAGTTTGCTGCACTTGGAGCTTATTTCAGTGTCAATGGCATGGTTACTTTCAAAAAAGCTGATAATATCAGGCTCAATTTGCAGAAAATGCCGCTTGACCGTCTGCTGATAGAAACCGATTCCCCGTATCTTGCCCCCGTACCGTTCAGGGGAAAAGAAAACCGTCCTGATCTGGTGCGCTTTGTGGCGCAGAAAGCGGCAGATGAACTCCAAATGTCATTATCTGATTTTTGTGAACTTACTGCAAAAAATGCAGAGAAATTTTTTAATGTAGAGATATTATGAAGAAAATATTGCCGTTTACACCGAGTACTCATTTGTATTTTGCTGACGGATTGCCGGAAGTTGCAATTGTTTTCAGGGGAGATAAGCTGCTTGTCCGCAAAGTTGCGGAAAAATTTTTTTTGCCCTGTACTGCAGAGGATGAATTTGCTGTTTTGAAATCACTTGCCGGGGAATCTCTCTGTGTTGGAAATTTTAATGATATGGATTGCGGAGTCTGGGACTTGTCTGATGAGTGTGACTGGCAGAATCCGTCAGATACGGAATTTATAGAAATACGTTTTGCCATGCACACAATGGACAGTGTTTTTGTCAATGCGGTTGCCCGGGCCAGAGAATTGCTTTTCTGGCGCAGGAAACGACGTTATTGCGGCTTTTGCGGTATGGAACTCATTGATAATGAAGATGATATAAGCCGTGTTTGTCCAGAGTGCGGCAATGCTTTTTATCCGGTGCTTGCTCCTGCTGTAATCGTGGCTGTGCGTCGTGAAAATAAATTGCTTCTGGCGCATAACGGACGTTTCAAAGAGAATCTTTACGGGCTTGTCGCAGGTTTTGTTGAAGCCGGTGAAAATCTGGAGAGTGCCGTTGCTCGTGAGGTGCGAGAGGAAGTCGGAATAGAAATAAAAAATATCCGCTATTACTCAAGTCAGGTATGGCCGTTCCCTAATTCACTTATGGTCGGATTTTTTGCCGATTATCTTGACGGGGAAATCGCAGTTGACGGTAAAGAGATAACCGATGCAAACTGGTTTGCCGTTGAAGAATTTCCAACGATTCCCCGTCACGGCAGTATTGCCCGCAAGTTGATAGATGAATTTGTTAACAACGTCAGGCAATAACTGAAACTTTTATATCATATTCGGTTGAATATGCGTATTGATTTAAGCATTGAACTCCGAGATAATAGGTGCCGGCTTCGACATTGTTCCAGGAGATATAACTGTTTCCTTCATTGCGAAGGGCAATATATCCTCCGTATTCATTGTAACAGGCAAGGTGGAGTTCATAATTTTTCAGAGCGGTCAAAGTCTGTTCATCGCATTGAAAACTGATTTTACCGGATTCAGTGATTTCAGTTTTGAAGTAATCAATATAATCGCCGTATCCGACCCAGTTATGAAGCGTATCTGCAGCAGTTTGTTCCGCGGCGGATTGAAATGTATCATCGGAATTATTTGAGAAATTACGTTCGCGGTCATTGGAAAGAGCGAATTTGGCTGAATTGATTTTTATTTCATAATCTGCACTGCCGCCGTAATATCCGGTCAGAGAATCCATACGCAAAAAATATGTCCCTTTGCCGAGTAATATTTCATAGCTGTCGGCACTGTATTTACTTTCACTGTTTTGATACAGAACCGTTGATTGCAGTGTTGTCCAATAGTAGTATTCTTTGCCGTCCCCGCCGGTATAAGAATCAAGTCTGCATATTGACAGCATGGAATAATCTGTTGCTTCTGCAGTGAAACTCAAAGTCGCACAGCCGTCAAGAGTGAATTTTTTGTAGTCAGTATTATCGCCGAATCCAACCCAGTCTGAAACTGCAAAAGCGGCGGCATCTTCATTGTTTGCAATGCGTTTGCTTTCGAGATTTTCTCCCTCAAAAGTTACATTTGTCAAATCATCTTCTTTGCCGTATTTTGCTTTTTCAAAAATTTCAGTTGAATCATTGAGCTTTATCGAATAATCAGCGCTGCCTCCGGCATAAAAATTCAGAGAATTCATGCTGACATAGTACGTTCCGGCATCGAGCAGTAAGTCATAAGATGTTGCTTTTGCTTCATCTTCACCGTAATTCTTTATGATATAGGTGTACTGTTGCGGAATGAGATAATTTCCATAGCCACTATCCAGTAATTGATATATGGTAAAATAGCAG
>JAFVPG010000208.1 GCA_017505415.1 Lentisphaeria bacterium
AATTACTATACTTATAATGCCTATTATGGTATTCGCTTATTCAGGTTACATTGCCCGGTTCAAATGAAAAGATCGCTATCGCCAATGTTTTCAAAGCAGAAGGCTATGTCAGCGATGTTGCCGTTACCGAAGATGGTCCCAAGAAAACTATGACCATCACCCTCAAGACCTATAACGGCAAACCCGTTATCGAAGGCATCGAACGTGTCAGCAAACCCTCACGTCGTATTCACTGCGGCAGCAAGGATATTCCCAGAGTCCGCAATGGACAGGGTACAGTTGTCATCTCCACTTCCAAAGGCATCATCAGCGGCGAAAAAGCAGCTGAATTGAATGTCGGTGGTGAGATTATCTGCTATATCTGGTAATTTTAAAACATAAGGTTATAAATTATGTCTCGTATAGGTAAAAAACCAATTCCCGTTCCCAGCGGCGTCAAGGTCACTATCAATGGTGCCAGCGTTGTTGTCGAAGGGAAAGCAAAGCTCTCCTGGGAGTTGCCTGAATTGGTCAAAGCTGAACTCGTCGGCAACGAAGTTATCGTCAGCCGTGACGACGAAAGCCGCCGCTCCAGCGCAATGCAGGGTTTGGCTCGCAGCTTGATCAATAATATGGTCGTCGGCGTCAGCCAGGGCTTCAAAAAAGAGCTGGCTGTTATCGGTGTCGGTTACAAAGTTCAGGTCAACGGTAAAAAACTCGTCCTGAACCTCGGTTATTCTCACACTATCGAATACGATATTCCCGCAGGACTTAATATTACAGTCGTTGATGGTAACAAGATCGTTATCGAAGGTGCCGATAAACAGATGGTCGGTCAGGCTGCTGCAACTATCCGCAGCTTCCGCAAACCTGAGCCCTACAAAGGTAAAGGTATCCGCTATGTCGATGAGCAGATCACGCTCAAAGAAGGTAAAACCGTCGGTTAATGAAAAGGATGTGATGATATTATGGCTATTCAAGATAGAAAAACTTTGCGCGTACGCCGTCACTTGCGTATCCGCAAAAAAGTTGAAGGCACCGCTGATCGTCCGCGTTTCTGCGTAAGCATCACTGCCAACAACATTTATTGTCAGTTCATCGATGACGTCGCCGGCAGAACTCTCGCAAGTGTTTCCACACTTGATGCTCAGTTCAAGGCTGACAACGGCAAACCCAACATGGCTGGCGCCGCTTTGCTTGGCAAAATGGCTGCTGACCGTGCTAAAGCCGTCAACATCGAAGCAGTTGTATTTGACCGTTCCGGTTTCAAATATCATGGTCGCGTTCAGGCTATTGCTGACGCCGCCCGTGAAAACGGATTAAAGTTCTAAGGAGTCCGGCAAAATGGCTAAACGTGAAAAAAATAATAAAGAAGAGATGCAGGTCATGCAGTCTGAATTCGACGAAGCAGTGATCTGTGTCAATCGCAGTGCCAAAGTCGTCAAGGGCGGTAAGAACTTCAGCTTCGGCGCCCTCATCGTCGTCGGCGACCGTAATGGCAAAATCGGTTACGGTTACGGCAAAGCAAACGAAGTTTCCGATGCTATCCGCAAAGGTAACGACGCTGCACGCCGCAATATGTTCTCCGTCAACATGCATGGCGCAACCCTTCCGCACGCAGTCGAAGTCAAATTCGGCGGTGCCAAGGTATTGCTTAAACCCGCAGCTCCCGGTACCGGTTTGATCGCCGGCGGTGCTGTCCGTTCAATCCTCGATCTGGCAGGTGTCAAAGACGTTCTCGCCAAATCTCTGGGTGCTAACAACGCAGCTAACGTTGCCAAAGCAACTTTCAAGGCTCTCAGCATGCTCCGCAGCCACAGTGAAGTTATGGCAAAACGTGGCCTCGACAAGTAATAAAGGACAGGAGTAATATTATGAAACTGCACGAAATCACTTCTACTCCCGGTTCAACCCACCGTCGCAAACGCGTCGGTCGCGGTGATGGTTCCGGTATGGGAAAAACCGCTTGCCGTGGTGAAAAAGGTCAGCACTCACGTACCGGTTCATCTTACCGTCCCTTCTTTGAAGGCGGTCAGATCACCTTCTTCCGTCGTTTGCCCAAACGCGGATTCAAGAGCATGAGCCATGTTGACTATACTCTCGTTAACCTCGACATCATTGAGGCTAACTTTGATGCAGGCGAAACCGTCAACAGCGAAACTCTCCGTGCAAAAAGCTTGATTGGCAAAGCTGAATTGCCCCTCAAGATTCTTGCTAACGGTGAACTTACCAAAGCTGTTACCGTTCAGGCTGTTAAATTTTCAGCTGCTGCTGCTGCTAAAATTGAAGCTGCCGGCGGTAAAGTTGAAGTTATCGCTTAAGAGCTTGTAAGCTTTTTTCAAGAGCTGCTGCAAACCTCAAAAGGTGTGCAGCGGCTCTTTTTTTATGGATTTTTTTCACGACTGAATATTTTTTGATTCACTTGCTTTTTCTGCGAAAGAATTTGAAAGGAGGGAGTTGTGCAATAATGATCGACATTAGAATAATTGCACAGCCGATTATTTCAGATTTTGACATCTGTTCATGAAGGAAAAGCCAACCGCCTATGACGGCGAAAACAGATTCAAAACTCATTAACAGAGATGCACTGACCGGGTGCAGATATTTTTGAGCATAAATTTGCAGAGTGAATGCAACAGTGCCAGACCCCAGCCCGCAAAACAACCAGAATGGAGCTGATTGCATGATTTTATTCCAAGACCATTCTTCACGGAAGAGAAGAGATAATACTGCAGATAGAATTGCTGCTGAAGCGAATTGCATGCGTGACAAATGCAGCCAGTTGCATGAAGGTGCATAGTGGTCAGTTATGATGATATGAAAAGCAAATAACAATGAACAGCACAGGAGGAAAATATCCTCCTTATTTATACCGGAAATCCCGCCGCACAGCAAATAAGTGCCGAGCAGCGCAAGTATCGAGGCAATCCAGAGAAAAAATGATGTTTTACGTTTGAAAAAAATCCCGAGTACCGGTACTATTATAATATATAAAGATGTTATAAAACCGCTTTTTCCGACTTTTGCAGACAGAAGACCGTATTGTTGAAAAATACTTGCCAGCGCAAGTGCCAGTCCGCACCAGAAACCGCCATACAATAATATTTTGCAATTTGCTCCGGAGATATTGTTGGAGATAAGAGAAAATTTTTTGTTGCGTATACTGTCAGCAATTATGATAATGATGCTTAATGCGGTCAGTGTTACCAGAGAACGCAGCATTACAAATAATATAGGTCCGACAAATTGCATGCCGCGGCTCTGGACGGAAAATGCTGTTCCCCAGAATATTGTGGCAATCAGCATCAGGAAAATACTTTTGATTTGATTCATTTCTGATTCTCTGTTATATCAATTAACATCTGCAAAGCAGAATGATAAAAAAATAAATCCTCCGTTGTTTGTTATTGCAGCGGAGGACAGTTTTTATTTCAAAGAAAAATATTTATTTCCAATGAATTCCGGTTTCGGCATGGCGACGGAGAAGATCGCGTTTGATTTTGCCGGAGAAGGTTTTCGGCATGGATTTGACGAATTCGATTTCCCTCGGATATTTGTATGGCGCAGTCAAGGTTTTAACGTGCTGCTGCAATTTTTTAATCAAAGTATCAGTAGGTTCAAATCCTTTGTGCAGAACGACATAAGCTTTTACTTTCGCTCCTCTTAATGGATCGGGAGCGGCGACTACAGCGACTTCATGCACAGCGGGGTGCTGCATCATGACTTCTTCGACTTCGAGTGGTCCGATGCGATACCCGGAACTTTTTATAATATCATCACTGCGGCCGACAAAATAAAAATAGCCGTCTTTGTCGCGGTATGCTTTATCGCCTGTGTAATAAAAATCACCGATAAAACATTTATCATCCTCTTCTTTGTTGTTGACATATCCGAGGAACGTTCCGGCGGGTTTACCTTTGTTGACTCTTACTGCGATTCTGCCGGGTTCACCTTCCTGAACAGGTTTTCCGTCATCGTCATGGAGTTCGATTTCCCACCCAGGGGCGGCTTTTCCCATTGAGCCGTATTTTATTTCATCTCCTGCGAAAGTTCCGATCATGCATACGGTTTCAGTCTGACCGTATGCTTCACGGATTTTCAGGCCGGTACCTTCCTCCCAGAGGCGGCAAGTTTCGGTATGAAGCGGTTCGCCTGCAGAGCAGCAGTTTTTCAAATCTTTGAGGTCGAAGCGTTTCAAGTCATTCAAAACCAGCATGCGGTAAATAGTCGGAGGTGCGCAGAAGGATGTGATGGAATACTTTTCAAGTATCGGCAGCAGCTCATCTGCGTGAAATTTACCTCTGATGTCATAAATGAAAACGCATGATCCTAAAATCCATTGACCGAAGTAATTTCCCCAGATATTTTTGCCCCATCCGGTATCTGAAACAGTGAAAGCGAGGTCATTTGCGCTTTCACAATGCCATAATTCAGCAGTGATGCGGTGAGCAAGAGCATAGTCGTTTGAGTGTTCAACCATTTTGGGCATTTTGCTGGTACCTGAGGTAAAAAGAGTCAGGAACGGAGCATTTGATTTGCTCTTGAATTTTTTAGAAAGTTTGAGTTCCCGTGTTGAAAGAGTACTGCAATCAAGATATGAGATCCAGCCCGGACGGCGATCATTGACTATCAAACGGACACTTAAACTCGGGCATTCTTCAAAGACTTCATCGAATTTCGGGGCATTCTCATTGTCAGTGATAACCATTTTGAATTTACCGGCATTTATGCGCTGTTTGATGTCCGGCGGTGTCAGCAGGGTCGGTGACGGACATTGAATAGCTCCGATACGGATCAGGGCAAGAGAGAAAATCCACCATTCCGGCAGACGCGGCAGCATGAGAAAAACTCTGTCGCCTGCTCCGATGCCTTGTTTCAGCAGCAGATTTGCCGCCTGATTGGATAACCGGCTGAAATCAAAAAAGGTGAATCTTTTTTCATCGCCCTGCTGATTTACCCAGATCATTGCCATTTTGTTGCGGTCATAAGCTGCCCAACGGTCGACAACATCGCTTGCGAAGTTGAAGTTTTCAGGTGATTTGACAGGAAAATCATGAAAATGAGCTTCTGTCAACGGTGATTGAATTTTTTGTTCCGACATATAATAACTCCTTTATTTTTACAACTTTTCCGACTGCATCTTCTGCCGCACTTAAGCCTGGCAAAAAAGCAGTACATCATATTTCCGCAGGAGACGGAAATATTGTTTGTTGTTTTTATATTATATAATATAACAACGGTTTTAAAAAAGTCGAAAAGTTTTTTCAAAAAAAATTAAAAAATCTGTTGTTTTTCCTGCCTCTCAGGTTAAATTAATAGGCAAGAAGAAATAAAACAGCATGGCAAAAAGCTGTAATTCTTTGATATTAAACAATATGGAGGGAATACCAATGTAAGGTGCAAGCCTGAATGCAGGCAACAATAAATCTGATTTTATTTGCTGAGGGGAAAAATACGAATCATTTTTCCGGCATACAAACCCGTTAAACCTCTGTTTTTCTGAATTAAAATGATCAACGAAAATTTAAAAAAGATTTTATCTCCGTACAAAGGTCTTATTGTCGGAGCAACTGTTGTGCAAGTCATTTTTTCCGTTATGGGGCTTGCTGTTCCCTGGATTTTGAAAATTGCCATAGACAGGATTCTGCCGGGTGCGGATTACACACTTTTTGCAATTCTGGCAGGAGCGGTGATCGTGCTGTATGGGATGCGTTCGATAATGCGTTATATTTCAGGTTTTACCGGCACGTATCTCTGTACCAGAGTGCTGCTTGATGTGCGTAATAAACTTTTCCGGCATTTGCAGAGTTTGTCGCTTCGTTTTTATGAGGAATACCGTACCGGAAAACTCATCTCCAATGTTATCAGTGATGTCGGCTTGCTGAATCAGCTTTTGGCAACGGCGATCTCTCTGACGGATCAGCTTTTTGCGGCATGCATTATATTTTTTCTTATGTTTATATTGAATTGGAAACTTGGCTTGGTGGTTTTATGTTTTCTGCCGTTTCATTTTATGAATTTTGCTTATTTCAAAAAGGTTCTGCGCCGGGATTCTATGATGCTTCAGGAACGTATGTCGGAAGTTTCTGCCAGTCTTTCTGAAAACATAAATGGTATCAAAGTCGTTAAATCTTTTGCACGGGAACGTTCTGTGAACCGTCAATTTTTTGAAATCATGCGTCCTACGATGGATTTGCAGATAAATTTGAATCTGAATTCAAATATCTGTATCAGCATTTGTGATATATTAACGGTTTCCACTTATTTGATGATGATATTTGTCAGTATTCCACTGGTCAAAAACGGAACGTTGACTCTCGGTGAATTTGCCGCATTTTTTTCATACGCAGGCATGCTGTTGACTCCGATAAACTATTTTGCAGGTGTTACGGGGATCATAGCACAAGGACTGGCGGGGGCAAACCGGGTTTCGGATTTGCTGGCAGTTATTCCGGAGATCAAAGAAGATGAAAATCCTATAGAGGCTGGCCATTTGAAAGGTGAAATAGTTTTTGAAAATGTCAGTTTCCAATATCGTGATACACCGGTGATCAAAGATTTTTCACTGCATATCAAACCGGGTGAAAAAGTTGCATTTGTCGGTCCTTCCGGCTGCGGGAAATCCACTGCAAGCAACCTGATTCTGCGTTTTTATGATGTTAAAGACGGCAGATTGACTATTGATAATGTTGATGTGCGGCGTTATGCTATTGAATCTTACAGAAATAATATCGGCGTGGTTTTGCAGGAGCCGTTTCTTTTCAGCGGAACGATTTATGATAATATCGCTTTTGCCAAAAAAGATTCCACCCGTGAGGAGGTTGAGCGGGCGGCAAGGCTTGCCAATATAGAAGAGTTTATTCTCAAAATGCCGAAAGGTTATGAAACCGTTATCGGAGAAAACGGAGCATCGCTTTCCGGCGGTCAGAAACAGCGTATTGCCATTGCCCGTGCCATATTGAAAGATCCCGCGATCCTCATTCTAGATGAAGCAACCAGTGCATTGGATACTATTTCAGAACACATGGTTCAGGCAGCGCTTGACAATGTAATGCAGGGCAGAACTACTATTATTATCGCTCACCGCCTTTCCACCATCAAAAATGCGGATAAAATCGTTGTTCTGCGGGAAGGCAGAATAATGCAGTGCGGCACTCATGATGAACTTCTTGCAGTTGAAGGCATTTACAAAGAACTTTATACAACTCAGACAAGGTATTCCAACTTATGAAATTGCAATCAAAACGGAATCGTGACAATATTCCCAAAAACAGTTTCCACAGCAAAATAAAACTTTTCCGTATCCTGATATATGTGATAATATTTTTGCTTCTTTCAGGAGCAGGTATCATTCTCATGGGAAAAATGGAGGATGTTATTGATGGCAGGGGTATTGTTGCCGGTAAACGTGAATATTATATGAAATCCCGAGTGCGCAGTACGATCAGCAACATCTACTTCCGCAGCGGTGATTTTGTAAAAAAAGGTCAGCTTATGCTGACACTTGATGACCGTGATTATCAGGAACATTGTTTGAAATTGCAGAATTCCATTGCCGAACTTGAGGCGGAAATCAAAGTGGCAGAGTCTGCGTTGAGCAGTTTGTGGCTTGATCCGTTGCCCAAAGAATATCGTCATTCTGAAATTTCTTACACGGAATTCAAAGAGCGTTTAACAAGAGAAAAAGAGAGCCTTGCGGCATATCGCAATTTGCAGAAAAGCGGAGCAGTACCGCTGGTGGAAATAAATAAACGGGAGATCGATTTTATTCATAATCAGGGCGAATTGCAGCGTATGCAGCGTGATGTGGAATTACTCCGGCAGGGACTCGCCGGTGCGATTATCAAAGAAAATGAAGATAAGCTCGCATTACTGAAAATCCGTTTGGCGAATCTCAAAAAAGAGGCGGATTTTTATCTTAAACACAAAAGTGATTATGCATTTGTTGCTCCGGAAGACGGTATCATAAGCAATATCCCTACAAAAATCGGAATATATGTTGATGCCGGCGATGATGTTGTGACATTTGCCGCTGACGGAGAGAAAAAATTTATTGCTTCGATACATGAAAAAGATATTTACAAGATTCAGGAAGGTCAGAAAGTCCGGGTAAAAAGCAGTCAGTACAACTATTTTGAACACGGATATTTCTACGGGAAAGTTTATGCAATAGATGAATTGCCGCGAGAAGTGGGCAATATCGCTTATTATACCGTACGGATCATGCTTGAGGATAAGCCGTCCAAACCGCTTCGTCTCGGCTCTACCGGAGGCGTTGAAATCATGACCGGACGTGATTTTATATTCAAAATAATTTTTGATAATTTCCGTTGAAAAGGTTATAATATCTTCTGCCGGAGGAAACACAAGTTTATCAGCTTGAATATAATCAATATATTTTGAGGTGGTGCGTTTACTTTTACAATCGTCATACAAAG
>JAFVPG010000209.1 GCA_017505415.1 Lentisphaeria bacterium
AATCGAAAAAAATAATTTCTGATCACTTTTACAAGGGAGCAGACTTCAAGTCATGCTCCCTTTCTTTTTTATGAGGTAATTTCAAAAGTAATTCAAAAAAAGATTGAAAAATCAGCGTTGATGAGATTAAAGCGGTAGTTTGAGCGTGGCTATTGAATAAATAACCGCCGAAAACACTCCGTTTTAAGATCGTGACGATGAATTTAAAGATTTTTTGAGGACTTTTGAAATTACCTCAACAACCTGAAAAAATTGTACCTATGCCTGATAAAAATACACTAAAAAAAATCGCATGCGCTGAAATAGACCGCCGCAGTGATGAATTAATAGAACTCGGTAAAGAAATATGGCGCAATCCGGAACTCGGCTATCAGGAATTCAATACCTCACGTCTGGTTCAGGAAAAATTCGCATCTGGCAATCTGCCATATAAAAAAAATCTTGCAGTCACCGGCGTAAGAGCCGATTTAAATATGAAAAAACCGGGTCCGCGCATTGCAGTTCTCGGGGAACTTGACGCTCTTTATACTCCTGACCATGCTGAATGCAATCCACAAACAGGAGCCGCACATGCCTGCGCTCACAATGCTCAAATCACTGCACTTGTCGGTTGTGCTTTCGGCTTGAATCTGCCGGAAATCACCGGAAATCTCTCTGGAGCAGCAGCTTTTATCGCAACTCCTGCCGAAGAGGGAAGACTTGCCTCACTTGAAAGCGGCAAACGCTTTGTCAGCGGCAAAACAGAGATGATCTTTGACGGCGTTTTCGATGATATAGATCTTGCTTTAATGATACACGGTGCAGAAAAATACGGTATTGCCGTTTCTGCCAACGGGTTAATGATGAAAAATGTCCGCTTTATCGGCAAAGCATGTCACGCAGGACGTCCGTGGGCAGGTGCTAATGCACTGTCCGCCGCCCGTCTGGCTCTTACGGCAATTGATTCTCAAAGAGAACTTTTCAAAGAAGCCGATACCGTCCGCATCCACGGCATTATCAAAAACGGCGGTGCCGTAGTCAATACAGTTCCTCATACTGCAGAACTCGAATATATGGTCAGAGCGCAAACTCCTGAAGCAATGACTCAGGCGGCAGAACTTTTTGACCGCTGTATGAGAGCGGCAGCAATCGCATTTGACCTTGATGTTGAGATAGAAACTCATCACGGCTGTATGCCGCTTCTCAATGATCCGGCAATAGGAGCAATTCATCGCGAAAATCTTTTTGCAGAAGTACCCGATGCAGAATATGAAGATCTCGGCATCCGTACATCTTCAACCGACTTCGGTGATGTGACCATGATAATCCCCGGACTCCATCCGTATTCAAGCGGGTGGCATGGTGCATTTCACACCTTTGAACTGCGCTGTGATGATGAATACAAAGCGTACGTTGAACCGGCAAAACTTCTCGCCATGGACGTTATTGATTTGCTCTATGACGATGCGGCTCCTGCTAAAAAAATCGCCGCAAAAAAAACACGTTATACCAAGGCTGAATATTGTAAACTTGTCGAATCTTTTGACAAAAAAGAATATTTTTCACCAAAAAGAAAGGAAAAGTTATGAAAATCAAATCACTCGCTATCCTCATTGTCACCGCATTGGTCATTCCATCCTTATTTGCGGCAAAACTCCCCGAAGAACTCAAAGGAAAAAAAGTAACAACTCTGCCGGGAGCCGCTTTTAACGGATACAAAGGGGTTGAAAAACCCAAAGATGCTGATTCATCTTTCGGTCAGGTCGTTGCCCTGTCAGCCAAAGTTTCAGCTTTGAGCCGCAACAACGGAACTAATTTCGGTATTTATGACAAAGATAAGAAAATCCTCTGCATCAGAACCATCAAAACTGCCGAAATCCCCCAAGACGAAAAATACCACCTCTATAAAATAGGCAAATGCACTCTCGTCAGTCCCAATTCATACTTCTTTGGCACCAGTTCATGGATGCTGCAATATACTCTGAAAAAAGTATTCAAAGCAAATGCAGCTCCTGAAGATAATACCTACGAAGTCTACGTCTCAACCAAATTCACCGGCCCCGATTATGTCAAAAATTCCACAAAAGAAAATAAAGTCAGCATCGAAGCCGTTTATCTGGTCAAATAAAACATTTCCATCCCGTGAGAAAATATCACTTCTCACGGGAATAAAGATATTCTATCAAACTTTCAAGATTACACCGCCCGCTGTTCATCGGGAAATATTTCAAAGCATCGAGCGCACTGGCAAAACAGCGTTCCGTTTCAGCTTTGACAAAATCATAAGCTCCTGAACGAACCATTGCATTACGGGCGGCTTCAATATCTGCTTTTGACAAATCATCCCTTCCGAGTACATTCCGGATTATTTCAAGCGAAATATCATCTCCCATTTCCAATGTCTTCAACAACAGAACTGTCGGCTTGCGTTCACGCAAATCAGAACCGATGTCCTTGCCAAGTTTTTTCTCCTCTCCGAAAGTACCGAGAACATCATCCTGAAGCTGAAATGCACGTCCGAGATACAATGCAAAATCAGATATTTTTTCAAATTCACGCCCCTTGTCATAACCGAGTGCCGCCATTGCCCCCAATTCACATGCACAACGGAAAAGCGCACCGGTTTTCAAATCTATCATGTGCATGACATCACACACGGTAATATCGTCGATTTCTCTTTCTGCAAGTTCAACATCAAGAGCTTCACCGCTGATAAGTTCAACATTCGCCCGCAGTTCCATGCGGCGGACCATTTTCAGAATCAGAGACGGAGCAAGTTTTGCCTCTTCCCCTCCCCGAATCAATAAATCAACGGCCCATCCCTGCTGCAAATCACCGCAGAGCAAAGCCATATCACGTCCGTATTTCTCCGCATCTGTGTCAGTAAATTTTTTCCCGGCAGTTTCTGCCAGAGCAATATGCGTTGTCGGCGCATTACGGCGCATCACATCACCGTCAATAATATCATCATGCACCAATGTCCAATTATGCCAGACTTCAAGAGCTGCCGCACATTTTTCCAAACCGGCAAGCTCTTCGCCGCCGCACATTTTACAACACCAGAAAAATAATGCCGGACGCAATCTTTTGCCACCTCTTGACGGATAATCAAACATTGCTTCACGCAAATAATCGGGTTTTATTTCCTTCCCATATTTATCATTTTTTACAACATCAGTTATTCTGTCTGCAATTTTTTTTATATCTTCAAGCATAATAAATCTCCTTGTTAGTATCTAAACAATAATACTTTTTTGCAAAAG
>JAFVPG010000210.1 GCA_017505415.1 Lentisphaeria bacterium
GCATCTTGATTTTACCCAATGAATGACAGTCACTTATAGCGTAAATTCTTCCAAACAGAGAACAAATAGAGAACGCCAAAATCTCTGTTTTCCGGTGTGTTTTGAATAAGTTTCCGGCAAATTCTCTGTTTGGTAAGGTCGGCGGTCGTTTATGAAAGAATTATTTGTAAGGCGTTAGAGATAAAATGTTTGCAGAGATGAGCGGACACTATTCAGCATAATTCCCCCAAAACTCTCTTTTTTTTCTT
Organism: Lentisphaeria bacterium; assembly: GCA_017505415.1. GTDB lineage: Bacteria > Verrucomicrobiota > Lentisphaeria > Victivallales > Victivallaceae > RGIG5270. The sequence continues at coordinate 249 of JAFVPG010000210.1, forward strand.
TTGGCACTTGCATTTTGCTTTTCGACGGTGTAAATTATGGCAAGGTTGAAATGCAATGGAGCATTTCTGAAAACACAATTTGAGGTAAAAAAACAATAAAGATCACTGAATAAAAAATTTGGCAAACTGATTGTAAACGTCGAACTCTGAACTGCGAACTCAAAATAGGCGTATTGCAAAAAATTTTTACATTCGGTGTGTCCGTGTATGTATTGCACGGCACATTCCGCTTGTTTGTGTTTTTTGCAACGCTGTCGCAGGCGTAGAGTTCGGCACTTCTTCGGAATGTGCCTCTTTTTTTTCACGATCACAAACAAAGGAGTGTGTCAATAATGAAAAAATGGTTTATCTTGTTGTTTCTGGCAATGTTTTTCAATGCATACGGGAGCATATTTTACGAAGCGCAATATGGCACCGCTCAATCTCTACAAGAAGAATTTGAAAGAAGCGGAGTGTCGGTAGACGCGGTTCATAATGGTTGGACTGCGTTGATGTTTGCTGCACAGGGAAATAATGTTGGCACAATAACTTACCTGCTTTCAAAGGGTGCAGATATTAATTTCAAAGTTGAAAAAAGTGGTGTTACTCCATTGATGGTTGCTGCCTCGCAGCATAAACTGGAAGCATGTAATCTGCTGTTGGAAAATGGAGCAGAAATAGATGAGCCTGATATATATGGTGCTACCGCGCTGCATTATTCCGTTGCGAACAGTAAAACTGCACAAAACAGCCATACTATTGTTGAAGCATTGCTTGCAAAAGGGGCTGATCCGAATTTTGAAACGGCCAAAGGTTTTGTTGCTCTGCATTTTGCCGTTGTTTTTTACAATGAAAAAAGCATTGATGCTCTGATAAAAGCCGGTGCAGATATAGATCAGTACGGAGCATCGGTAATGTTGACAGCCATTAATGAAGCTCCTCCGGAGGCGATCACTCATTTGCTGAAAACGCATAATTTTAAATTGCCAAAAGACATCGACAAGTGTCTGAACACTATATATAAAAGAATGAAAAAGGAAGGTATCGACAAATGGACTGACTTCTTCACTCAGAACAATATTGCGCTGGATTTGAAGCGCGTTATGTGGATAGCAATTGACAAAAACGATATTGAACGAGTAAAAAAACTTTTGCCAACTTTCTCCCAAGTGAATTTCAGCGAAGATAATGGCATGACGCGTTATAATTTTCTGAGCAGTTATTTGATTGGCAGAGAAAATTCAAATATTGATCTTGATGTTGTAAGGCTTTTTACCGATGCCGGATGCCATATCTTTTATCCAGAATACCGCCGCGAAATCGGGCCAGGCGGGGAATGGGCTGGTTATTGGACGGACCAAACTTCTGAAGGCCTTAATTTCCCGATCGGAATCGCCATAAGAAATAATAATTTCGCTCTGGTGGATGTTCTGCTGCAGGCAAATAAATACTGTTTTGATACAGATATTGAACACTTTAAAAGCTATCTCTCATCTGCTGCCGAAAAATGCCAAGACATCAAGACCAAAAACAAAATCAAGAAAATCTACAGAATAGTAAAAAATATTGATCCTGCGAAATTGGAAAAACAACAATTTACCCTTGATGCAGACAAACTTTATGCCAAAGCCCGCTCAATCGACCCTGATTGTAAAGATCCGATAGCGGACGCATTGGAGACTTCTTTTGATATGGGGAAAGCCTATGCCGCGGCGATGGCTCAGGTTTCCGCGATGTATGGCGGAGGCAACAGTGTTGCTGATAACAATTATATACAGGCCCTCATCCTTTACGATTGTGCGGCGGCACTCGGACATAAAGAAGCTTTGAAAAGGGCTAACTTGATTCGGGGAAATTCTCAGCTATTCTATTCAGACATCCAAAATGCAAGAACTGCGGCGATCAATATGCTGAAAGAAGCAAAAAAAGATGACAGGATATCATATCTTGCTCAAGTCGCACCTTTGCCGAAAACAGATACAAAAAAAGCTGAAATTCTGAAAAAAGTTTTTATAACCAATTATTCCTCCAGTAAAAGTGTTTATGATGCATTCAAACACGCATTGCCGGAAGACTTCAAGGTATTCTCCTGGAAAAATGCAAAAGGAACCACGATATACGAAATCTCAGGAAAAACCTCCAATCGCTATCCTTTCAATGGCCAGATGTGTCCGGTGGATAAATTCAAGCCGGTGGTAGTAATTTTTGTTGATAGAGAAAACGGTATACCAGAAATGGCAGCATTCAAGCTTTTTGTAGATGTGCCATTTTTGGGTTCGCAACAAATATACTATACCAACATGAAAAAAAATCAGAACACTGTAAAAGAAGATCAATTTTTCAGATTTATATATTACTGATATAAGTTTGTCATGCCGGACAGAAATTGCACTTCTGTCCGGCATTCCATTTTTTTCGGGACATTTTGCAGTTGTTTTGGAATGGCGGTCGGTTGGATCAGGCAACAAATATGAGTTTTTGCAACTGCCGCCCGTTGAATAAATCTCCGGCAGATCATCTATCTGCTAAATTCGCAGGACATTCACAGAGAATTATTTATTAAGTATTAAAACTCAAATTATTACAAAATAAGCACAAATTTTTATTCATTCACTCCCACCTCCCGGATCAACCATAAAAATCCGGAAATAAATTTGAAAAAAACTCCGTTTGAGACTATATTATAAGATTTACAATCGTTTTCCGGAAATGGAAAATTTATATCAACAATACAAGCTCGGGAAAAGGGAAATAATGTTTAAGAAAATTTTTGATCGCTACTGTTCCGTACCGCTGTTTATGAAAATGGCTATTGCCTTTATTTTGGGTATTATTGGCGGAATCATGCTTTTTAAACTCGGAGAAAGCAGTTCAGCATCTTGTGCTGAAAAAATCATTCAGATCATTGCACCATTCGGCACTGTGTTGATTTCCATGTTGAAAATGATCGTGATCCCGATCATTTTCTTTTCTCTGGTCAGCGGTTCCGCCAGTTTGCCCATCAAAAAGTTTGGTAAAATCGGGATTTTTGTACTGTTATGGTATTTTGTAACATCTTTGTTTGCTGCTCTTTTCGGCTGCATTCTGGCACTTGGGATGAATCCTAAAATGCAGAATTATACATCTCTTTCCGGTAAATTTGTCAATGATGTTGCTTCAATGAAAATGAAAGGCGAATCCGGCGGCGGCTTTGCTCAATTTTTGAATGAATTGTTTATGAATCCTTTCCAGGCTCTTGCAGAAGGTAATTTTTTGCCTATTATTATCTTTGCCCTGCTCTTCGGACTGGCGATACGGGTTTTGATCGATAAAAACGGCGAAGAGAGCGAAATCGGTAAATCCGGCAATCTGCTGCTGCAAATATTTGACATCTGCCAAAGAGCAGCTTTTAAGATCATTGACTGGATCATGGAATATTTCCCAGTGGGTGTGTTTGCTTTGACGGCAGTCAACTTTGCTACCTACGGCGCAAAACTTTTCATGCCTTATTTTCAAATTACGATTTGTGTCATTATCGGTGTTTTGGCGATGATTTTCGTGATCTATCCGCTTTTTGTCGGAATATTCTGCAAAGAAAATCCCTACAAGATCATTTTCAAACTCAAAGAAGCGATTTTCACCGCATTTCTTACCCGCTCCAGTGCGGCAACGCTGCCCTGTTCATTCAGAGTAATGGATAGTTTGAATATCCGTCGGGAACTTTCCAGTTTTTCATTGCCGCTGGGGGCGACGATCAATATGGATGGAGTTTGCGTACATTTGCCTGTTTTTGCCATATTGGCAGTAAATATTTTTGGAATCGACCTCTCCATGGGACAACTGGCAATATTGGTGATTTCGGTTGTTTTTGCATCAGTTGGAGCGGGCGGGATCCCCGGCGGCAGTGTATTTCTGCTTTTCATGGTGTTGAGCAATCTCGGACTTGATGATGCACA
>JAFVPG010000211.1 GCA_017505415.1 Lentisphaeria bacterium
AAAACAAGTTTTTCTGCAGTTGAATCAGGATCGCAGCAGAAATAACCGACACGTTCAAACTGAACTCTGTCACCGGCTTTTGCATTACCGAGAGCAGGTTCTATCAGACATTTGCTGACAATTTCAGAATCAGGATTCATCTGAGTCAGGAAATCTTCGTCACCCATGCCCGGCTGTTCAACAGTGAACAAGCGGTCATACAGACGGACTTCAGCTTCAAGGCAATGTTTGGCAGATACCCAATGGATCGTACCTTTGACCTTGCGGCCGTCGGGAGCGTTTCCGCCTCGGGTTTCCGGATCATAGGTGCATTTAAGTTCAATAACTTCGCCGTTTTCATCAGTTACATAATCTTCACATTTGATGAAATAGCCGTAACGCAAACGGACTTCTTTGCCTGGACTCAAACGGAAATAACCTTTAGGCGGATCTATCATGAAGTCATTTCTGTCGATGTAAAGTTCTTTGGCAAACGGTATTTTGCGTGAGCCTGCGGATGGATCTTCAGGATTGTTGACCGCATCCAATTCATCACAAAAATCGTCCGCCATATTGGTAATAGTAACTTTCAAAGGATTGAGAACGCCGAGATAACGGGGAGAAGTTTTGTTAAGTTCTTCACGGATGGCATATTCAAAAAGGGCAACGTCAGTCAGACCATTGAATTTTGTAATACCGAGTCCTTTCACAAAATTGCGCAAGGCGGAGGCAGGAACACCTCTGCGGCGCATACCGCAAACTGTCGGCATACGGGGATCGTCCCAGTTGCGTACGTGTTTTTCCTTGACGAGCTGGAGCAGTTTACGTTTGCTCATAACGGTATGAGAAAGATTCAAACGTGAAAAATCATACTGATGCGGCGGATTCGGGAAATCAAGATTATTCAACACCCAGTCATACAAAGGACGGTGAATTTCAAATTCAAGTGTGCAGAATGAGTGTGTAACTCCTTCAAAAGCATCTTCCAGACAGTGAGCAAAGTCATACATGGGATAAATGCACCATTTGTTCCCCTGACGGAAGTGATCAATGCGGCGGATACGGTACAAAACGGGATCGCGCATGTGAATATTCGGAGAAGTCATATCAATTCTGGCACGCAGAACTTTAGCGCCGTCTTCAAATTCTCCGGCACGCATGCGGCGGAAAAGATCAAGATTGTATTCCACAGAATTGGCTCTGCCGGGAGGTTCAGTTCCGGGACGTTCAGAATTGCCTCTGTATTCTTCAAACTCTTCCGGAGTAAGCTCGCATACGTATGCAAGTTTTTTCTCAATGAGTTTTTCTGCGCACTGATACATCTGTTCAAAATAATCACTGGCATAATAAAGATGAGAAGGGTCAAAACCGAGCCATTTCACATCGTCAATGATAGACTGAACATATTCCATATTTTCTTTAGTCGGATTGGTATCATCCATACGCAAATGGCAGATACCGTTATTTTCTTCTGCGACACCGAAGTCAAGGCAGATAGCTTTGGCATGACCGATATGCAAATAACCGTTTGGTTCAGGCGGGAAACGTGTAACGATACCATCGGGATATTTATTTTCTGCAATATGATTTGCGACAATTTCGCGGATAAAGTCAAGCGGTTTATTTTCCGCAGTTTCAATTTTTTCTTCTGTACTCATTTTCATTACCTTTATCAATCTTTTACTTCAACACTGAGAATAACCACATTTTCAACCGGAACGTCCTGGTGATAACCTCTGTTGCCGGTTTTGACCTTGCTCATTTTATCAATAACTTCGATTCCGTTGACGACTTTGCCGAAAACGCAATAACCGTAGTGCATGGCAGTCGGAGCTTTGAAATCCAAAAAGTCATTATCACGGCTGTTGATGAAAAATTGACAGGTCGCACTGTGAGGATCACTGGTACGGGCCATCGCAATAGTACCTTTTTTGTTGGAAATCTGATTGTCAGCTTCATTTCTGATCGGAGCTTTGGTCTCAGGTTTCTGAACGAAATCTTCTGTAAAACCGCCGCCCTGCACCATAAAATTATCAATGATGCGATGGAAAATTGTGTTGTTGTAGAAGCCTTCTTTGACATAGGAAATAAAATTTGCCACAGTTTCAGGAGCTTCTTTTTCAAAAAGTTCGAGTTCAATGTCACCCATTGAAGTTTTCATTAATACGTTCATATTTTCATAATCCTTCTGTTAAGATTTTTTTTGTGCTGATTCAATAATACCGGTAGTTGAAAAACCTTTGACGAACGGCTTGAAACAGATAACAGTTCCGGCTTCAAGCAAAGCATTCCTCTCAAGTTTATTCAAAGTTTCAAGCGTATAATCTCCGCCTTTAACATAAATATCAGGTTTGAGAGCTGCAAGTTCAGTATGACAGTCACAACTGTCAAAAATCACAGCTTTTGCCACAGATTCAAGACCGCAGAGTACGAATGCACGGCTGTATTCATCATTGAGCGGGCGCCCCTCGCCCTTCAATGCACGCACTGCATTGTCAGAATTGACCAGCAGCAGCATGGCATCGCCAAGTTTACTGCTTTCATTCAGATAATCAACATGTCCGCGGTGAAGTATATCAAAACAACCGTTGGTTATAACAAGTTTTTTGTTCCGGCGGCGCAACTCCTGTCTCCATGCGACAGCCTCTTCCAGAGAGAGAATACATTTTTCAATATCTTTACCCATTATCAGACCTCTGCTTCTCCGTCAACTGTACGGATTATAACTCCGGCTTCTTTCAACAGGGCAGTTGAAATGTCATCTATGGAGTAATGTTTATCATAAACGACCTCTTTTATTCCGGCATTGATTATCATTTTGGCACACATGAGACACGGGCTGTAAGTGGTGTAAAGTGTTGCATCTTTTACTGCAATACCGTGATACGCTGCCTGAGTAATCGAATTTTCTTCGGCATGACTGCAAAGACATTCACTCAAATTATGCCCGGACGGAGTGTCATGATCAGCACAACGGGGACAACCGCCCTCATTACAATTTTTTACTCCGCGCGGAGTACCATTGTAACCGGTTGAAATTATCCGCTGGTCTTTGACTATAACTGCGGCAACCTGCCGTCTTGAACAGTTGCTGCGCGTGGAAACCACATTAGCGATATCCATAAAATAACGATCCCATGACGGGCGTTCTTTTTTTATCATTATTCACCTCCTACGATAAGAGAACTGTTATCATCAAGTTTGAATTGCAAAATCGTAATAAGCAAGAGCAGAAGCAGAATCTGAACAACCATAACCACCGCAATTTTGAAATCCCCCCACATCAGCGGAAATGAACCAAGACCTATAAGCAATGCAAGTATATGCACCATCATTACTGCATATTTACGGCTCAATCCCATTCTGACAAAACGATGCGAAATATGATTATGATCACCTATCCAGAAAGGTTTGCCCAGTCTGTAACGGATCATACAGACCATCAACGTATCAAACAACGGCAATGCAAGCACAAAAAACGGAACCAATATCGGAAATTTGGTAAGCGAACCTTCAAAATTAAAGTAGGTCACACTCGCAGATACAACTGCCGCAAAATAACCGATGAAATGACTTCCGCTGTCCCCCATGAAAATCGAAGCCGGCGAATGGTTGAAAATCCAGAACCCCATTGTAACTCCGGTAAACATAAACGCAAATCCGCCGACAAGAAACTGTCCGTTCAATGCCGCTATCATAGCAAAAATACCCATGGCAATACAAACTGTTCCGACTGCCAGTCCATCCATATTATCAAAAAAGTTTATCGAATTCATCAGCAGCATGAACCAGAAAAGCGTTACGCAGACAGTAAATATTTCATTCGGAATAAATGCACTTATGCGTACTCCGCCAAGCAGTACAGCAACCAGTGCAATAATAAATTGTCCGCCGAATTTCCAGTGTGCCTTCATCCCTTTTATATCGTCAATCAACCCGAGGATCACACACAACATCCCTCCGGTAAAAATCCATACGAAACGTCCGGCAGCTCCGGTAAAATTGATTGCAGGCAATTTTTCTAAAACCCCCGGCACCAGACACAATACTCCAAATCCCGCTGCCAAAGCAACTGAAAATCCCATAAACATCGCAAGCCCTCCAAGGAGCGGAGTGGCTTTTTTATGACCTTTGTGCATTTCATTTTTCGGTCTGTCCATTATATCAAGTCTGACTGCCAGTTTTTTACAGAAAACAGTAGCAATAAATGTCAGAATCAGTCCAACTGCAAAAACTCCGGCATAACAAATATCAAGCATATCTATTTTCATAATTTCAATTTGCTTTCTTTTCTTCTTACATACTCAAATATTAAAATCGTTGCCGCCTGAGCCGCATTAAGCGATTCAAAATTGCCAGGCATCGGGATTTGCACATCAACAGAATTATCCAGTTCAGAAACACCGTGTCCCTCACTGCCGATAACTACAACACTTTTATCAAAAACACCTTCTGTCGTAAAACAACTGCTGCCCTGCCCCGGTTTAGTCAGACATACATTACAGAATCCCTGCCGGACAGCTTCATCCCGCAAATCTGCAAGCGTTTCAAACACCCGCATTTTCAAAAGAAATTGTGCCGTCATCGCGGAACGTATAACTTTATCACTGAATGGATCAACTGAACCTTTGGTATACCAAATTTCCGTCAATCCTGCGGCTTTGGCAGTGCGGCAAATCGTACCGAAATTACCGGGATCTCCGACTTTATCCAATGCCAGAATAAAATCATCTTTATTTATTTCAGAAGCATCAGGCATTGCAGGAATTTCAGAAACAACAAGTATTCCCTGTGAGTTCATCGTACCTGAAATCTTATTAAAAACACTTTCAGGCACGATACGAATATCTCCGCAAGCCTTCACATTTTGTGCAGTTTCTGCGGAATTGGCGACGGAAAAAAACGCCATTTCAGGAACTCTGGCAAAAAATTCACTGCAGCTCCTCACCCCCTCGACAATGCAGTAAGGATATTTCTTTCTGCCGTGTCTGGTGTACAGCGCCTGAATCAGAGCAATTTCTTTTTTAGTAAGTTCATCCATGACGTTTTTCCGCAGTTTATAAATCAGACGAGTTCTGAAATTTTGATATTTGAAAGTCCTTCGATTGCAGTGATTTTTTCTGCAAATCTTGCTTTGCGTTCTTCATTTTCCATACCGACAAGACCGGTTGAGATGAAAAGATCGGCACCGTCTTCGTCCCATGTTCCTTCACAATAAAATTCACATTCATCAACCAAATCAATAAAGGCATCAAATGTTTTTTTATCTTCAGAATCTGCTATGGTTGCATAAAATTCAAATCCGAGTTCGGTAAATTCTCCGACACCCAATTTTTTGCGAAGTCTTTTTTTCATTTTCAATTTTCCTTTCCTTGTTTCAACACCTCTTCCCATGGTTTCTTCCATGAGTTTTCAGCGGAGGTGAAACAGTTGAATACTATTATGTGCCAAAGGGCGGCGAATCCGTCCTTCCATGTGATTTTTTTGCCTTCCGCATAGCGGCGGGGATTATATGAAACCGGTTCCTCCCAAATTCTTAAAACTCTGCTTTTAGCAAATTTTGCAGTCATTTCGACCTCAATACCGAAACGCTGCGAACCAAGTTTCATATTCTGAATCACTTCACGTTTGAAACATTTGTAACATGTTTCCATATCGGACAGGTGAATATCAGAAAAAATATTTGAAAGCAATGTCAGAAATTTATTACCCATTTCATGACCGAAATAACGCACCAGTCCGGGTGTTGCCATAAAACGTGAGCCGTAAACAACATCAGCTTTATCTTCAAGCAGCGGACGGAGCAATTTGCCGTATTCATTCGGGTTATATTCAAAATCTGCGTCCTGAATGATAACAAAATCGCATTTTGCCTCTTCAAAACCGCGAATGATTGCCGCACCTTTACCACGATTTTCCGGCTGATTCAAAAGTTTTACTTTGGGATTATCCGCAAATACCTGCATTACCTCAAAACTTTTATCCGTTGAACCGTCATTAACAGCGATAAGTTCTCCGACTTCCGGCTGTTTCAAAACACGGTTCATGATTTCAACGATAGATTTCTCTTCATTGTAAACCGGCATAACTACGGAAAGACGTCCATCTGCATTCATTATACGTTTCTCCCCAATTCTTCGGAGCGGTCACAAGCTCCTTTGACCGCCTTTACCATTATTTCACGGAAATTGCCGTCTTTCATTATTTCGAGAGCGCGCATAGTTGTTCCGCCGGGAGAAGTTACCTGATCTTTCAATATTGCCGGATGAAGTTTTGTTTCACGCAGCATGGCTGCAGCACCTTCACAAGTGGCTATCGCCATTTCCAGAGCCAGTTCACGGGGCAGACCGCAACAGCCGCCGCCATCACTCATTGCATCAACCATTTCAAAAATATAAGCGGGACCGCTGCCGGAAAGAGCAGTGACTGCATCCATAAGTTTTTCAGGCAGTTTAAATGCAACTCCGACAGATTTGAGAACATTTTCAACAAAAAGCAACTCTTCTTCAGTTGCCTCTTCACTGCCGGAAAAAGCGGCACACCCCTTGCCGACAAGAGCGGGAGTATTAGGCATTACACGGACAATATGGGAACTGCCTGTAAGTTCAGCAAGTTTGGCAATCGAAGCTCCGGCAACGATTGAAACAATGAACTTATCTGCAAGTTTTCCGTCAAAACTTCCGACAGCACCGGCAAGATACTGCGGCTTTACGGCAATAAAAACAACATCTGCTTCATCAATAAGTTCATTGATATTATCACAGAAACATTTTATTCCCGTATTTTCCGTAAATTTTTCCGCCGCCTGTTCAAGGATATCATAAGCCTTTATATCTTCCACGGCAAAGCCGCATTTAACCATGCCTGAAGATATTGCACTTGCCATACGGCCCGCACCGATAAATAATACTTTTTTCATTTTACTTCCATATACTGTATACAATTGTTAATGTTCCGACAAGAAACATGTAAATACAAAAATACCCGAGCTTTCTGCTTTTCAGCAATTTAAGCAATGCTGTCAATGCAGCATAA
>JAFVPG010000212.1 GCA_017505415.1 Lentisphaeria bacterium
CTCCCGGGCACCGTCCAGAGAAAGCAGAATAAGATCCGCGTCCGGCAAATCCAGACTCAATGTCCCATTAGTAACCACATTGACAATAAGAAATCCCATTTGCTTTGCTTCGATGACCAAATCCCGGAGAGATTTTCCACTGTCATGCCATAAAAAAGTTTCTCCGCCGCAGAAAAAAAGGATCCGGCATCCCATATCGTAGAGAGTTTGCATTTCCCGGCGTATCTGCGGATAAGGATGAATAACAGCGGTGATGTTGTTAACGGAACAATGTTTGCATCTCAAATTGCATTTATCGGTAAGGATCACGGTTCCGAGGACAGGTTTCCTGCTCCGGGACAGAATCGTTTTTATACCGTATATGGCAAAATATGCAAAGGTGGACAGCTTCATTTTTTTCTCCGTTGTATAGAATCGACACAACTGAACACGACACCGTTAATATAGCATTGGAAAAAGTTTTTTCAAATAAGGAAATTTCAAAACTCCTTTAACAAAAAAATATTATCCGTGATCAAAGAATAAATTCCATATCCCTGAAAAAAACCCGGCTTGAAATTAAATTCAGCGGCACGTATATTATGTCTGATAAGACAGATTCTCATATCAGGAAAAGATAATGAAAAAAATTTTATTGGTAATATTGTCGGTGGTGGTCGTTTTTTCTGCATTTGCCGGGGAATTTTACAGCAAAGGTGTGATTTCCGGATGGAAATTTGCCCCGGTACAAGTCGGAGCCGGTATTTTTGAATCGGCAAATTTGTTTGATGCTGATTCGGTTGCGTTATTCTCTATCGGACTTGCGGGAATACAACAACAAGCCTCCATCATTTCTCTTGGCGGTATGACAAGATTGGAAAACAATTACGGCATTCAACTTTCCGCAGCATCGCTTACTGACCGCAATTACGGTTTGATGATCGGTTTACTTGAAAATTGTACCGATGTCAATAAAAATTACGGCATAAAAATCGGCATTACCAATATTTCCGGAAAATTTGCCAAATTTCAACTGCTGGGAATCGATTTTTTTGATTATCTGCAAGTCGGCTTTTTGAATGGTCACACTTATATAGATAACGTTCTGCAAATCGGAATTTTTAATACGACCTCAAACGATGGAGTGCAGATCGGATTATTGAATTACAATGAAAATGCCCTTATCAAATGGATGCCGTTATTTAATTTTTCCTGGCACTAATAAAACAGCCAAAGCGATGAATAGCACACTTCCGCAGTTGCAAACGCCTGCGAAAGACAGTATATTACAATAGAAACGGTTGATTTGAACATGAAAGGAGTCCGTATGAAAAAAATCTGGATCTGCAGTTTATTGTGCGGTATGATGATCGTTTTGCTTGCCGGATGTATCGGAATCCCGCCGGAACGGAATTATATCGGCATGACCAAAGCCGAAGTTGCGGCACATCTGGAAAGATACGCAGAACGCAGCCGTTGGAGCAAAAATCGTTTTGCCATAGAAATATCCGTTATCGGTGTAGCAACACCTTACTGGTTTAATAATAGCGGGGAAGTCTCAAAAAACTCTCCTGTGATGTCTGCAAATGAATGGCGCTGTGATTTCTTTCCGCAAAGTTATCCTTTGTTGGGCTGGAACGGTATGTTGGCAAAATGGTATTTCTGGATATTGGAGTTCAAGGACGGGCGGGTTGTCAAACAGCTGCAATCAACTTATCACTACGGTAGATATGGTCACGCCGGAGAATCACCCTATCCCCAATTCCCGAAAAACTTTCATAAGGTCAATGAAAATCTTTACCGTTCCGGTCTGCCGGATGAGGATGAATTTGAATCGCTCTATACGTTCAATGAAATCCGCAGTGTGCTGAATCTGCGGGAAAACAACAGCGATAAAGACGAGATCGATGCCGTCAATAAAAAATGGAAAACTGCTGTTGCTTTGTATGAAATACCTCTTGATACCGGAAATATTTCTGAAGATGATCTCTATAAAATTCTGACCGTCATCCGTGATGCCCCAAAGCCGCTGTTGATCCACTGCTGGCACGGCAGCGACCGCACCGGTTGTGCCGTTGCCGCATACCGCATAGTTTTTGAAAATTGGAACGTTGAAGAGGCCATTTCTGAATTGATGAAACCGGAATATGGTCATCACCGGAATATTTACACCAATATTCCGGAACTGCTCCGCAAAGCCGATTGGCAGAAAATCAGAGCAGCCATCTTAAATAATGAGAAATGATCATGCTGAAAAAGTTTTTCCTGTTGACGGTATTGGGTGTTTTTTCTTCCAACTTGTTTGCCCACGGCAACGAATGGATCGCTGCTGCAGTATTGATTAAAGACACGAAATGGACTCCGATCCAAATTTCTGTTTGGCCGGTACATCTTTGTTCGCCCAGAACGGATGTGTACGGTCTTGCTGTTTCTCCGGGATTGGTCGGATTTGCTGACAAAGTATATGGAATAAGCAGTGGAATAATTTTTCTGCAAAATGAAAATTTCGGAGTTACTGCCGGTATTTATTCTTTCGGAGTAAAAAATAATGGTATCTCGCTCGGAATAATTAATTCGTGGGAAAGCAACGATGGCATATCCATCGGAGCGGCAAATTGTATTTATAACAATTCCGGCGGAAACATTCTGCAGATCGGCGTTTTCAATTATGCCAAAAATGGTCTGCAAATCGGCTTGCTGAATTATAATCCCAATGCATTTATCCCGTGGATGCCGCTGTTTAATTTCAGCTTTGAGGAAGAGAAAAATGACTAAAAATAATACAATTTTAAAATCCGGAAAGCTGGCGTTGTTCTATGCTTTGACCACCGGATTGCTGGCGTGGGTCGCCGGATGTGTGCTGGTATTTGCCTGGGTGGGCTTGACCGGAATTCCGCCGATATCAGCAATGTTCCGGATGTTTATATATCATTACCTTTATTTTTATTTGTACTTTGCCATTATTGCAGTTTTTTACTCCGGCTGGCTTTACTGTTATCTGCTGAATATCCGGCAAGCACGCAAAAGAGCATTTTGGGGCTTGATTATGATATGCACTCTATCGGTGATCCCCTGTGGAGTATTGTATGAAGTGCAAGATATGCTTCATGGTTTTTATCCGGAATACAGTATATTTACAAAACTGTTCGGGCACTTGGAAGATTGGTTTTTTGTCGGATATTTTATCATTCTGACCTCGCTGCCGATAACAATTCCGGCTGTTTTCTGCTTTTTCTTTGTCAATAAAAAAGTTGCTCTGTTATTCGACAAAGGATATAAGCCGGCAATTTATCGCAAATTGGCGAAATGGCATCAGGAACACCCGAAAAGTTTTTTTATTACTGTTGGTACAGTTTTGTGGGTACTGTTTTTTGCCGCGGCTATGTGGAGTTTTGAATTTGACCACGAAACATTTGTCTGGCGAAATATGATATACATTCCGCGCGGCAGTTTCAATCCGTGGCTGTTGCTTGGACTGCCTTTGCTAATTGGGATCGGCGCGGGATTGAGCGGATTGATTTATCTCTTGAAATTCATCAATCGGAAATTGGCGTGGGC